>DAIMFM010000026.1:13533-17978 GCA_036724585.1 Burkholderiaceae bacterium
TCCTCAAGGACACCCCGATACTCTCCGTGATCGGCGTGGCGGAACTGATGCACACCGCCAACGCGATCGGCGCCGAGAGCTATCGCTACCTCGAACCCTTCACCCTGGTGGGGCTCATCTTCCTCCTGGTCTCGCTGCCCGCGGCCATGGCGATGCGCTTCATCGAGCGCCGGGTCCGCGCCCGGCTGGGAGTGCTTTCGTGAACGATCCCGACGCCGGCGCGACCGCGTCAGCCACGCCGATGGTCAGGTTCGAGCAGGTGACCAAGCGCTACGGCGACCTCGTGGTCCTCGACCGGCTCGACCTCGACGTCGCCGCCGGCGAGACCGTGACGATCATCGGCCCGTCCGGGTCGGGCAAGACGACCGTGCTGCGCACGCTGATGACGCTCGAGCCCATCGACGGCGGCGTGATCCATGTCGACGGCGAGCCCCTGACGCATCGCGAGCGCGGCGGGCGGCTCGTGCCGGCCGACCGCGCCCACCTGCGCCGGATGCGCGGCAAGATCGGCATGTGCTTCCAGCAGTTCAATCTCTTTCCGCACATGACGGCGCTGGGCAACTGCATGGAAGGACCGGTGCACGTCCTCGGGATGGGCAAGGCCGAGGCGCGCGAACGCGCCGAGGAGCTGCTCGAGAAGGTGGGGATGGCCGACAAGCGCGACGAGATCCCCGCCAGGCTCTCGGGCGGCCAGCAGCAGCGGGTGGCGATCGCCCGGGCCCTGGCGATGCGGCCGAAGGTCATGCTCTTCGACGAGGTGACCTCGGCGCTCGACCCGGAGGTCATCGGCGAGGTCACTCGCGTCATCCGCGCCCTGGTGGACGAGCACCAGCTGACCATGCTGATGGTGACGCACCAGATCGGGTTCGCGCGCGAGATCTCGGACCGCATCTGCTTCTTCGACGGTGGCCGGATCGAGGAGCAGGGGCCGCCGGCGGAACTGCTCGACAATCCGCGCAAGCCGCGCACCCAGCAGTTCCTCTCCGCGGTGCTCGACGCCCACTGAGGCGCGGTTCACCCCACTGAGGCGCGGTTCACCTCTCGGGGTCGTCGTCGGGCAGCTCGGCGATGTCGCCGATGTCGAGCACCGGCGACGCATCGATGTCGCCGGCATCGAGCAGGCCGACGATGCGCTGGAGCGCGGCCAGCAGCATCGACTGCTCCCATTCCGGCAGGGCCGAGAAGCGCTGGCGGAAGCGGTTCTGCAGCAGGTCCGGCGCGCCGCGCAGGCGGTCGATCCCCGCCGGGGTGATCCGCACCCACACCTTGCGCCGGTCGTAGTCGTCCTTGCGGCGCTCGACCAGGTCGAGGTCCTGCAGCTTGTCGAGCAGGATCGATATCGTCGCGTGGCGCAGTTCCAGCTTCCGCGCCAGGTCGCCCACCAGCAGTTCGCCGCTGGTGACGAGCGACTGCAGCGCCAGCAGCTGCGAGGCGGTCAGGCCCGAGCGGGCGGCCAGGACCTTCACGTTGGCCTCGGTCGCCTTGAGGATCCTGCGCATGGCGACCAGCGCGATCTCGGACTGTCGATTCATGGCAATCGTGCGGGAAGGGGGTGTCGTACGGGCCGCCGGGCTGCGGGCGGATGGGCCGGGCACCCGCGGCGACCCATTCGATGATAGTCGGATTGGCAATATGTTTCTTGTAAAAACAATAAGTTGCGGGGATTCGCTCAAGATGGATATGCGATTTAGCCATCCGGGCGATCGTCGTGTGCCACGGGCGCCCTTGTGCGTCAAGGGGTTTGCCGAAATTGACAAGCGTGGCGATGGTTGGTAAGTTGTTTGACTGTCTAAATATATATCAGGATTGATGTCCGCCGTACCAGAACCAGAACCGCCGTCTGCCGTCAAGATCACGGCGCCCGTCCCCGAGCATGGGGTGGCGGTCCATGACCTGGTGGCAGCCTGCCCACCGCTCGATCGCAACTCGCTGTACGCGAACCTCCTGCAGTGTTCGCACTTCGCGTCCACCTGCGCCATCGCGCTGCAGGGCGACGAGGTGGTCGGCTGGGTCAGCGGCTACATCCCGCCCGCGTCCCCGAACACCTGGTTCCTCTGGCAGGTCGCCATTGCGCCCGCCGCACGCGGCCAGGGGCTCGCCCAGCGCCTCATCGCGGACATCCTCGCGCGGCCGGCATGCGGCGGCGTGCGCTTCCTCGAAACCACCATCACCCCGGACAACGAGGCCTCGTGGCGGCTGTTCCGGGGTGTCGCAAAACGTCTCGGCGCCCCCATGTCACATGTAACGGGGTTCGATCGCGATCGCCACTTCGATGGCCGCCACGACACCGAGATGCTGGTGCGAATAGGGCCGTTTGCGCCTTGAGCCGCCGGCGGCCGGGAAGGGCCGTCCATCCCCGACGAGAACAGGAGCTGAAACCATGACTGATACCACTGCCACGACACCACCATCCATCTTCGCGCGCCGCGAATCCGCGGTGCGCAGCTATTGCCGCGCCTTCCCGGTACTGTTCACGCAGGCCAGGGGCGTGACCCTGACCGCAGCGGACGGGCGGGAGTACATCGACTTCCTTGCCGGCTGCTCGTCGCTCAACTACGGCCACAACCATCCGGAGCTCAAGCAGGCGCTGGTCGACTACATCGCGGCCGACGGCATCGCCCACGGCCTCGACATGCACACGGAGGCCAAGGCGCATTTCCTCGCCGCCTTCGAATCGCGCATCCTCGCGCCCCGTGGCCTCGACTACCGCGTGATGTTCCCGGGGCCGACCGGCGCCAACGCCGTCGAGGCGGCCATCAAGATCGCCCGCAAGGTGACCGGGCGCAGCCTCGTCATCTCCTTCACCGGCGGCTTCCACGGCATGAGCCTGGGCGCGCTGTCGCTGACCGGCAATTCGGCCAAGCGTGGCGGGGCGGGCGTCGACCTGGGCAACGTCGCGCACGAGGCCTACGACGGCTACTTCGGCCGCGACGTCGACACGGCGGCGCAGCTCGAGCGACGCCTGGCCGACACCTCCTCCGGCCTCGACAAGCCGGCGGCGATCATCGTCGAGACCGTGCAGGGCGAGGGCGGCCTCAACGTCGCCAGCGACGCCTGGCTGCGCCGCATCGAAGCCATCGCGCGTCGCCATGGCGCCCTCTTCATCATCGACGACATCCAGGCCGGCTGCGGCCGGACCGGTTCGTTCTTCAGTTTCGAGCGCGCCGGCGTCAACCCCGACGTCGTCACGCTCGCCAAGTCGCTCTCCGGCATGGGCCTGCCGTTCGCGGTGACCCTGATCCGGCCGCGCTACGACCAGTTCGCCCCGGGTGAGCACAACGGCACCTTCCGCGGCAACAACCACGCCTTCGTCACCGCGACCCGGGCGCTCGAGCTCTTCTGGAGCGACGACAGCTTCCAGCGCGAGGTCGAGCGCAAGAGCGAGATCCTGCGTCGCCGCCTGGCGGAGATCGTCGCCAGCGCCGGTATTGCGTTGCGCCTCAAGGGTCGGGGCATGATGCGCGGCATCGAGATGGCCGATGGCGAGAGCGCCGCGCGCGTGTGCGCCCGCTCCTTCGAAGACGGCCTCGTCATCGAGACCAGCGGCGCCGACGACGAGGTCGTCAAGGTGCTCTGCCCGCTGACCATCGACGAGGCGCAGCTCAATGCCGGCCTCGACATCCTGGCCGCCAGCGTCGCCGCCGTCGACCGGCAGGCGCGCGCCGACCGACAGGCAAGCAGGGTCGCCGCCTGATACCTACGGAGAACTGAAGATGATCGTACGCAATCTCGCGGATGCGGAGCGCAGCGAGCGCCGGATCGACAGCAACGGCTGGACTTCCGTGCGCATGCTCCTGAAGGACGACGCCATGGGCTTCTCCTTCCACATCACCACCATCCATCCCGGTGCCGAGCTGCGGATGCACTACAAGAACCATGTCGAATGCGTCTACTGCATCTCGGGCACCGGCTCGATCGAGAACGTCGCCACCGGCGAACGCCACGACGTGCGGCCGGGCGTGATGTATGCGCTCGACCAGCATGACCTGCATATCCTGCGGGCCGACCCCGGTGTCGAGATCGTCACCGCGTGCGTGTTCAATCCGCCGCTGACCGGCCGCGAGGTCCACGGCGAGGATGGCGCCTATCCCGGCGAGGCCGACCAGGCCGCGCTCGACGCGGCCGGCAACGCGGCCTGAGCGCGCGAGCCTCGCAGCCACAGGAGCCGAAACACACAGGAGTACACATGACCGAAGATCCCTATCCGTCCAGGGTCGCGGCCGAAGCCACGATGCTGCCGCGCCTCGATCCCGTGGTGCGGCGCGATCCGCGCTACCCGTCCCCGATTGCCGAAGCACAGGTCGCCGCCTACGAGCGCGACGGCTTCATGGTGCTGGAGGACGTCTTCGACGCGGCGGAGGTCGCCGCCCTGCGCCGCCATGCCGAGGCGCTGCGCGCCGGGCAGGCGGGGCTCGACCCCAACACCGTGATCCGCGAGCCGGGCC
>DAIMFM010000027.1:0-2915 GCA_036724585.1 Burkholderiaceae bacterium
TCTACCTGGAACTCGACTATGCATAGCGCTTGACGGCCAAGACGGTTGCTCAGGCCGGGAACTCCGTGGTGTCCACCAGCGAGCCGTCCTCCTCGACGGTCTCGAGCCAGACCGTGAAGCCCCATAGCTTCTGGAGATTGCGCATCACCCGCGTGGACTCGCCCGACAGGTTGCGGCCGCGATGGCGCTGGTGCTGGACGCGCAGGCTGCGGTCGCCGGCATGGTCGTAGCCGACGATCTGTATGTCCGGCAGGAGGTTGTCGCGGTTGTACTGCTCGGAGAGCAGCTTGCGCACGCGCCGGTAGCCGTGCTCGTTGTGGATCGCGTCCACCTCCAGGTAGTCGCGCTCCTCGTGGTCGGCGATCGCGAACAGGCGGAAGTCGCGGATCAGCTTCGGCGACAGGTACTGGTTGATGAAGGATTCGTCCTTGTAGTTGCGCATCGCAAAATCGAGCGTGCGCTGCCAGTCGCTGCCCGCGATGTCGGGGAACCACTCGCGGTCCTCGTCGGTGGGCTCCTCGCAGATGCGCCGGATGTCGCGGAACATCGCGAAGCCGAGCGCATAGGGATTGAAGCCGCCGTAGCCGCGCTCGTCGAAGCCGCGCTGGGCCACCACATTGGTGTGCGAGGCCAGCACTTCGAGCATGAGGCCGTCGGTGACCAGACCCTTGTCGTAGAGCCGGTTGAGGATCGTGTAGTGCCAGAAGGTCGCCCAGCCCTCGTTCATGACCTTGGTGAGGCCCTGCGGATAGAAGTACTGCGCCAGCTTGCGCACGATCCGCACCACTTCCCGCTGCCAGGATTCGAGCCGCGGCGAGTACTTCTCGATGAAATAGAGCAGGTTCTCCTGGGGCTCGCGCGGCAGGGTGCTCTCGCGCGTCTCCTCGGGCTCCGCCGGTGCGGGCGCCGGAGGCAGGGTCCGCCAGATCTCGTCGTGCCGGCTCCAGGCGTACTCCTCGCGCTCGCGCTGGCGGATGCGCTCGGCCTCGGCCGACAGCCTGGGCGGATGGCGATAGCGGCTGACGCCGAAATCCATCAGGCTGTGGCAGGCGTCGAGTGTTTCCTCCACCGCCTGGATGCCGTGGCGCTCCTCGCACTTCATGATGTACTTGCGGGCGAACACCATGTAGTCGATGATCGCGTCGGCGCTCGTCCACTGGCGGAACAGGTAGTTGCCCTTGAAGAAGGAGTTGTGGCCGTAGCAGGCGTGCGCGATCACCAGCACCTGCAGGGCGATGGGGTTCTCCTCCATCAGGTAGGCGATGCACGGGTCGGAATTGATGACGATCTCGTAGGCAAGCCCGCGTGCGCCTTCGCGATAGGCCTTCTCGTCGCGGATGAAGGCCTTGCCGAAGCTCCAGTGCGGATAGCTGATCGGCAGGCCCACCGATGCGTAGGCATCGAGCATCTGCTCGGAGCTGATCACTTCGATCTGGTTGGGATAGCAGTCGAGGCCGAACTCGCCGACGGCGATCTCGCGGATGGCCTCGTCGTAGCGGGCGAGCAGCTCGAAATCCCAGTCGGCGCCGGTCGAGATCGGGGTGCGTGTGGCCATCGTGATCCTTCAGGCAGCCTGCCGGCCGAACAGTTCGCGAAAGACCGGGTAGATGTCCCCACGCTCCTGGACGCCGCGCATCGCGAAGCGCGGTGACTCGATCCGGCGGTACGCCGCCGACAGGGACGACGCCCGGGTGCTGCCCTCGTCGCCGACCTCGATGTAGGCGAAATAGCGGGACTTGGGCAGGAGCTTCTCGACGAGGAAGCTGCGGCTCTTCTCGGGATCGGCGCCGAAGGCGTCGCCGTCCGATGCCTGCGCCGCATAGATGTACCTGGTCGGCCGGGTAGCGCTCGGCGATGACCTCGTCCATGAGGTGCAGGGCCGAGTACACGACCGTGCCACCGGTCTTGGGATCGTGGAAGAAGTGCTCCTCGTCGACTTCTTCCGCGTCGTCGGTATGGCGGATGAAGACGACGTCCACATGCTCGTACTTGCGCTCGAGGAACAGGTAGAGCAGGGTGTAGAAGCGCTTGGCGAGATCCTTCTTGCGCTCGTCCATCGAGGCCGAGACGTCCATGAGGCAGAACATGACCGCCTGGCTCAGGGGCCGCGGGACCATGATGCGGTGGCGATAGCGCAGGTCGATCTCGTCGAGGAAGGGCACCCGGGCGATGCGCCGGCGCAGCCCGGTGATCTCCTCGGCGAGCGCGGGGTCGGTCGCCGCCTGCTCGTCGGGATCGCCGCGCGCCTCGATCTCGGCGAGCCGGCGCCGCGAGGCGCCCGTGAGCGCGATGCGCCGCCCGAGCGCCTGGCGCAGCGAGCGTGCCACCGCGAGGTTGGTCGGCGAGCCCTGCGGCGTGTAGCCGGCGCGCTGCGGCCGGCTCTCGCGCAGGTTGCCGACCACGTTGCGCACCATGTTCGGCAGCTCGAGGTCGTCGAGGAAGAGCGTCATGAACTCTTCGCGCGACAGGGTGAAGGTGAAGCTGTCCTCGGCATCGCCGCCGCCCTCGCCGCTGCCGTTGCCCTGGCCGCCGGCGCCACCGGGCGGGCGCCGGATGCGGTCACCGGCGTTGAACTCGCGGTTGCGCGGATGGACTGTCTCGCGATCGCCACCCGCCCCGTGGCGGATGGTGGGCTCGGCGATGTCCCGGTGCGGGATATGCACCGTGCCGCCCTTTTCCATGTCGCGGATCGAGCGCTGCGAGACCATGTCGGCCACCGCGCGCTGCAGGTGCGCCTTGTAGCGGCGCATGAAGCGGGCGCGGTTGACCGCGCTCTTGTTCCGATCGTTCAGTCGTCTGTCGATGATTACTGACATCGTCTGGTCCGGAAGATTGCAGACCGGCGCGCGAACGAGGGGCGGGCCCCCCAGGGGGGAAAATAAGCATTAGAAAAAAAAGTATACACAACGACAAGC
>DAIMFM010000027.1:3024-9119 GCA_036724585.1 Burkholderiaceae bacterium
GTGTTCGAGAACATCTTCTTCTCGATCACTTCCCGCAGCTTCTCGTAGCTCGTCCATGCAGGGTTCTTGCCGTTGTTGTTGGCACGGGCCCGCAGCACGAAGTTGACGATCTCGTTGCGGAAATCCTTCGGGTTCGCGATGCCGGCCGGCTTCTCGATCTTCTCGAGCTCGCCGTTGAGCTGCGCCCGGTCGAAGCTCTCGCCGGTCTCCGGGTCGCGGTAGTCCTCGTCCTGGATCCAGTAGTCGGCGTAGGTCACGTAGCGATCGAAGATGTTCTGGCCGTACTCGGAATAGGACTCGAGGTAGGCCGTCTGGATCTCCTTGCCGATGAACTCCGCATAGCGGGGCGCGAGCCAGCCCTTGATGAAGTCGAGGTAGCGGCGCTGGACCTCCTCGGGCAGCTGCTCGCGCAGGAGCTTCTGCTCGAGCACGTACATGAGGTGCACGGGGTTGGCGGCGATCTCGGTCTGGTCGTAGTTGAACACCGCCGACAGGACCTTGTACGAGAAGCGCGTGGAGGTGCCGCTCATGCCCTCGTCGATGCCGGCGTAGTCGCGGTACTCCTGCACCGACTTGGCGTTCGGGTCGACGTCCTTGAGGTTCTCGCCGTCGTAGACGCGCATCTTGGAGTAGATGCTCGAGTTGTCGGGCTCCTTCAGGCGCGAGAGCACCGCGAACTGCGCCATCATGTCGAGGGTTCCGGGCGCGCAGGGCGCCGTCGCCAGCGAGCTGTTGGCGAGCAGCTTCTCGTAGATCTTCACTTCCTCGGAGACCTGCAGGCAGTAGGGCACCTTGACGATGTAGATCCGGTCGAGGAAGGCCTCGTTGTTGCGGTTGTTGCGGAAGGTCTGCCACTCGCTCTCGTTGGAGTGGGCGAGGATGATTCCATGGAAGGGAATCGCCGAGAACCCCTCGGTGCCCTTGAAGTTGCCTTCCTGCGTGGCCGTCAGGAGCGGATGCAGCATCTTGATCGGCGCCTTGAACATCTCGACGAACTCGAGCAGCCCCTGGTTGGCCAGGCACAGGCCGCCCGAATAGCTGTACGCGTCGGGATCGTCCTGGGAAAGGTGCTCGAGCTTGCGGATGTCGACCTTGCCCACCAGCGAGGAGATGTCCTGGTTGTTCTCGTCGCCCGGCTCGGTCTTGGAGATGGCGACCTGGCGAAGCACCGAGGGGTGCAGGCGCACCACGCGGAACTTCGTGATGTCGCCCTCGAACTCGGCCAGGCGCTTGACGGCCCACGGGCTCATGAGCCCGGTGAGATAGCGCCGGGGGATGCCGAACTCCCGCTCGAGGGCCTCGCCGTCGCGTTCGGGCTGGAACAGGCCCAGCGGCGATTCGTTGACCGGCGAGCCCTTGAGCGCATAGATGGGGTGCTTCTCCATCAGCGCCTTGAGCCGTTCGGCGATCGAGGACTTGCCGCCGCCGACCGGCCCGAGCAGGTAGAGCACCTGCTTGCGTTCCTCGAGTCCCTGCGCCGCATGGCGGAAGTAGGCGACGATCTGGGCGATCGCGTCCTCCATGCCGTAGAACTCCTTGAACGCCGGATAGCGGCGGATCACCCGGTTCGAGAAGAGCCGCGACAGGCGCGGATCATGGCGTGTATCGATGACTTCCGGCTCGCCGATCGCCGAGAGCATCCGCTCGGCCGCGCTCGCATAGGCAAGCGGGTCGCTGCGGCAGAGATCCAGGTATTGCATCAGGGACATCTCCTCCTCGCGCGACTTTGCGAAGGAAGCCTGATAGCTCTCGAACAGGTTCATGTTGTGACCTCCAGGGGAACAACGTCGGAAGTGAGCGAACCCGGGTGCACGCATGCGGCGCCGGCATGGCGCGGGCGGCATGCGTCGGGGTGGTGCGTCGAAGGGGCGGGCGGGACGCCGGCGAGCGGCAAGCGGGTGAAGGAGGGGCTGTCGACCACGATCTGCATCGTGTCGCTGGGAGCGGCACCGGCCGGCCTGTGCGCCCGGTCGGCGCTCGGTGTCCATCCGCGCTGGCGCATCGTCATCTGCCCCGTCCTCGTCGGGTACGTCGCCGAGTGCATTGCGGTGTCGGATGACCTGCGCTGCACCCTTTGCAAAGCGTCCGTACCTTCGACTCAAAGCACGAAACGTTCCTGCGCCGGATTTCGATGACCTGCTCTGACGGACGGCGCCTTGGTGGGCGTCGAACGCCGTCGAGGAGGCGCGGGCCCCCCGACTGTCGCCGAGCGCCGGGCGCAGGCCCGGTTCGGATTGGTTCAATAGTGACACGCTTGGTCATGCAGCATGTACCAGCGTGGCGCATCTGCGACTCAAGTGGTCTTGGGGATTGCCGTAATAGCGTGGGAAGAAGGACCCTCCGAGCAGGGCAAGACCATGGCAGCGATACTGGCTCCCCGCAGCGTCGAGAGCTGGGCCCAAAGGCTCGGCGAACCCGAGATCCCCGTCATGCGGCGGACGGTCCGGGCGCTCGCCCGCCTGCACCGGCAGGAGGAAGAGGCCGACTCCCACGGTATCGCGCAGATCGTCCTCGGCGACCCGCTGATGACGCTCAAGCTGCTGCGGCGTATCGTCGCGCGGCGTTCGCGCCGGATCATCACGGATACCGAGACCGTCACCGCGGCGGTGCTGCTGCTGGGGGTGCCGCCCTTTTTCCGCGAGTTCGACGGCCAGGCGGTCGTCGAGGAGTGCTTCGCCGGCCGCGCATCGCAGTTTCGCCATCTTCTCGAGCTGCTGCGCCGTTCGCGCCGCGCCGCCCTGCTCGCCGTCGGGCTCGCCGTGCAGCGCAAGGACGGCGAGACCGAACTGATCTACGAGGCGGCCATGCTCGACGACTTCGCCGGGCTGCTGCTGTGGTGCCACGAGCCGGACCTGGCCGCCGAGATGGCGCAGCGCCAGCGGGCCGATCCCTCGCTGCGCTCGGCCAGCGTCCAGGCCGAGCTGCTCGGCGTCGAGCTTGCCGCCGTCCAGCAGTACCTGCTCAAGCGCTGGCAGATGCCGGCGGCGCTGATCCGGCTCACCGATCCCCGGGACCGCACGCCGCGCGCGCGCAACGTCCGGCTGGCGGTACAGCTTGCGCGCCACCTGGACGGCGGCTGGGACAATCCCGCGATCCCCGACGACATCGAGGAAATCAGCGCCTTGCTGAACATGTCCGCTGCCGCCGCGCGCCGCAAGGTCGAGGAAATCCTCGCCTAGGCTTCCCCTGTCATCGAACAACGGTATGCTCTGCGCTCACGCATTGCGCTCGTGAGCGCGCGCCTGGCGGCGCACGCCGCGAAGGGCGCACAAGGAGACATGCCATGAATCTCGAACTCGATGGGGCGGTGACGCTGGTCGCCGGAGCCAGCAAGGGCATCGGCCTGGCCTGCGCGCGGGCGTTCGCGGCGGCCGGTGCCCGGGTCGTGGGCGTGGCGCGCGACGCCCGTGTCCTCGACGAGGCCGCGGCGGAGCTGCGCCGCGAGAACCTCGCGATGGCGACCGAGGCGGCGGATGTCGGCGACGAGGCCACCGTCCTCGCCCTGGTCGAGCGGGTCGAGCGGGACCATGGGCCGATCTCGGTGCTGGTCTGCTCGGCCGGCGCGGCCCGCCGCTTCCCGCCCGAGGAGCTCGGCGGCGAAGCCTTCCGCCAGGGCATGCAGGCCAAGTACTTCACCACCATGTACCTGCTCGATGCGGTCGTGCGGCGCATGGCGGCGCGCGGTCGCGGCAGCGTCGTCAACATCGTGGGCCAGGGCGGCCGGCGGGCGACGCCCCACCATATCGCCGGCGGGGCGGCGAACGCCGCCCTGATGCTCGCGACCGTCGGCTATGCGAACGCCTATGCCGCCCAGGGCGTGCGCGTCAACGCGATCAACCCGGGCCTCACGCTGACCACCCGCCTCGAGGAAGGCCTCGAGGCCCAGGCGCGCTCGAGCGGGCGCAGCCGCGACGAGCTGCTCGCGGCCGCGGTCGCCGCGGTGCCCATGGGCCGGCTCGCCGAACCCTGCGAGATCGCCGACGCCGCGCTGTTCCTCGCCTCCGCGCGCGCTTCGTACATCACCGGCGCGGTGATCCCGATGGATGGCGGGTCCGCCTCCGTGATCTAGCCGCCGCCGTGGCCGCCCGGCGCCCGCCGGGCCCCTCCGGGTTCGAGGCTATAGTCATGCATTCGCGTGACGGGGGCTGCCATGAGTATTCGTGTGGTGCTCAACCAGAAGGGCGGCGTCGGCAAGTCGACGATCGCCGTCAACCTGGCGGCGATCGCCGCGGAGCGGGGCAGGCGAACCCTCCTGGTGGACCTCGATGGCCAGGGCAACGCCTCCCAGTATCTCCTCGGCCACGCCGTGGCCGAAGCGACGCCGACCGTCGCCGACTTCTTCGCGGAGAGCCTGAGCTTCAGGCTCTCCACCCTGCCGGTCGAGAAGTTCGCGCACCGCACCCCGTTCGAGAATCTCGACCTCATGCCGGCCAGCCCGGACCTGGCCGACCTGCACGGCAAGCTCGAGTCGCGCGCCAAGATCCTCAAGCTGCGCCAGGGCCTGCGGTCGCTCGACGAGGCCTATGACGAGGTCTTCATCGATACCCCGCCGGCATTGAACTTCTACACGCGTTCGGCACTCATCGCCGCCGACGGCTGCCTGATTCCCTTCGACTGCGACGACTTTTCCCGCCAGGCGCTCTACGGCCTGCTCGACGCCGTGGAGGAGATCGCCGCCGACCACAACGATGGACTGCGCATCGAGGGCATCGTGGTCAACCAGTTCCAGCCGCGGGCGACCCTGCCTGCCCGCATCGTGCAGGAACTGCGCGACGAGGGCCTGCCGGTGCTCGACTCCATGTTGTCGAGTTCGGTGAAGATCCGCGAATCCCATGAGGTCTCGAAGCCGCTGGTCGCCTGCGCCCCGGGCCACAAGCTCACGGCCGAGTTCCGCGCGCTCTACGACGAGCTCGAGGCCGGGCTGCGGAAGGGACGGCGCAGGAAGTAGCGCCGACCCCGGCCGGTCAGCCCAGCATCTGGCCGCCGTCGACCGCGATCGTCTGCCCGGTGACCCAGCGGGCCTCGTCGCTCGCGAGGAACAGCGCGACGTTGGCGACCTCCTCGGCGGTGCCCATCCGCCCGAAGGGAATCGATCCGCGGATCCGGGCGTAGAGTTCCGGCTGCTTGCGCCGGGCCTGGTCCCAGACACCGTCGGGGAACTCGATCGAGCCGGGGGCGATGCAGTTGACGCGGATGCGCTGGCTGGCGAGCTGCGCCGCCTGGGTCCGGGTGTACTGGATCAGGGCCGCCTTGACGGCGCCATAGGCCGGCGTGCGCACGCTCGGGGTCAGGCCCGAGATCGACGAGATGTGGACGATCGACGCGCCCGGGCGCAGGGTCATGTGCGGCAGCGCGGCGCGACAGGCGCGCACCGTGCCCAGCAGGTCGACCTCGACGCTCGTCGCCCAGCCGGCCTCGTCGTCGCTGCGCCCGAAGCCCGACGCATTGTTGACCAGGATGTCGATGCCGCCGAGCGCGCCCGCCGCCGCCCCGATGTAGTCGGCGATGGCGTCGGCATCCGCCAGGTCGCAGCGGGCCGCATGCGCCGGCCCGCCGCTGCGCTCGGCGAGCTCGGCCTCGGTTGCCCGCAGTGCCTCTTCGCCCCGGGCGCAGATCGATACGTGCGCGCCTTCCGCGGCGAAGCCGAGCGCAATCGCCCGGCCGATCCCGCGGCTGCCGCCGGTCACCACGACCCGGCGTCCCTCGAACTTTCCTGCCATCGCATGCTCCTGTGTCCGTTCCCGACAGTCTAGCGAGCGCGGCACCCCTGCGCACGCGCGCGCGGCGCGCTACGATAGTCGCCCGGCACGCGAGCCGGGCCCGCCGCCGCGGGCGCAACGCTGCCGCGGGCGCAAGAGACGACAAGGAGACCTCGACATGAGCGAATCGGCGATCCGCCGCCAGACCGTGGGCGATGTCCTGCGCCGCACGGCCGCGCGCCTGCCCGACAAGACCGGGCTGGTCTGTGGCGAGGTGACCTGGACCTACCGCGAATTCGACCGGATCACCAACCGCCTCGCCAACGGACTCGCCGGCAACGGCATCGGCAAGGGCGACCGGGTCGCGATCCTGTCGCGCAACTCGCATGCCTTCGC
>DAIMFM010000027.1:9129-17913 GCA_036724585.1 Burkholderiaceae bacterium
AGGTCGGATTCATCCTGCGCCATAGCGGCGCCCGCCTGCTGGCGGTGGGTCCCGACCTGCTCGACCTGGCCCGCGAGGCGATCACGCGCGACACCGCGGTCGAATCGCTGCTGTGGCTGCCCGGGGAGGACCCGGCGCAGCCACCGGCGGGCATGGCGCACTTCGATGCCATGCTGTCCGCCTCCGACGCCGCGCCCGACGTCGCGATCGACGGTGGCTCGCTGCTCCAGATCATCTACACGAGCGGCACGGAGTCCGCGCCCAAGGGTGCGATGCTCACCCACGATGCGGTGCTGTGGCAGTACGTGAGCTGCCTGGCCGACGCCGAGATCCATGGCGACGACCTGATGCTGCATGCGCTGCCGCTCTACCATTGCGCCCAGCTCGACGTGTTCTTCGGCCCGGGGGTCTATGCCGGCGCCACCAACGTGATCACCGGCAAGCCGACCCCGGCGAACCTGCTCGAGCTCCTCGCCCGCCACCGGGTGAGCTCGTTCTTCGCGCCGCCCTCGGTCTGGATCGGCCTGCTGCGCGATCCCGGTTTCGGCTCGACGGACCTGTCGAGCCTCGCCAAGGGCTACTACGGCGCCTCGATCATGCCGGTGGAAGTGCTGCGCGAACTCGCTTCCCGGCTGCCGCGGGTGCGCCTGTGGAACCTCTACGGCCAGACCGAGATCGCGCCGCTGGGGACCATGCTCGGCCCCGACGAACAGTTGAGTCGCCCGGGCTCGGCCGGCCGCCCGGTGCGCAACGTCGAGACCCGGGTGGTCGACGACGACATGCGCGACGTCGCCCCGGGCGAGGTCGGCGAGATCGTCCATCGCTCGCCGCAGCTGATGACCGGCTACTACAAGGATCCGGAGCGCACGGCGGAGGCCTTCCACGGCGGCTGGTTCCATAGCGGCGACCTGGCGGTGGTCGATGCCGACGGCTACATCACCGTCGTCGACCGCAAGAAGGACATGATCAAGACCGGCGGCGAGAACGTCGCGAGCCGCGAGGTCGAGGAAACCCTCTACGCCCATCCGGCCGTCTCGGAAGTCGCGGTGGTGGGCCTGCCCGATCCGCGCTGGATCGAGGCGGTCACCGCGGTGGTCGTGCCGCGGCCCGGGCACGAGGTAGGCGCGGACGAGCTGGTCGAGTTCTGCCGCGGGCGCCTGGCCCATTTCAAGGCGCCCAAGAAGGTGATCTTCGTCGAGGCGCTGCCGAAGAACCCGAGCGGGAAGGTGCTCAAGCGCGCGTTGCGCGAGCAGCACGCCTGAGGCCGGCCGGGGCTTCCCGCTCCCGGCGGCGCCGGCCCTGCGGCGGCTGGCTGCTTCCGCAGGCGCTGCCGGGCCGCGCCTTCAGGCGGCGCGCACCTTGTAGCCGCCCGACTTCTCGTCGAGTTCGAGCTCGACGAGATGGCGGGCCTGCGCTTCCTCGAGCAGGCCGTTGAACGAGCGGAACCCGTAGTAGCTCTCGGAGAACCCGGGATTGCGGCGCTTGAGGGCCTGCTTGATCATCGAGCCCCAGATCTTCTCCTCCGCGCCGCGCTCCGTGAGCAAGGCCTCGTAGGTATCGAGCACCAGGTCCATCGCCTCCTGCAGGCGGTGGTCCTCGCCGTTGTCCGCCGGCGCGGCCGGGGCTTCCTCCGGGGCGGCGACCGCCGTCGCGTCCTCGTCGGCCGGCCGGGCCGTACGGGTCTTGCGCGCCGGCCTGGACGCCGCCTTGCCGTCGGCCTTCTCCGCGGCCTTGCCAGCGGCCTTGTCGGTGGCCTTCCCGGTGGCCTTGTCCTTGTCCTTGTCCGCGGCAGCCTCCGCCGATGGCTTGTCGGAGGACTTCTCCGCCCCCCGGGCGGCCGGCTTGCCGGCGCCCTTCCCGGCGGCCTTGCCGGCACGCGCCTTCGGGCGCGCCTGGATGCGGACCAGGTCGTCGTAGTAGATGAACTCGTCGCAGTTGGCGATCAGCAGGTCCGAGGTCGAGTTCTTCACGCCGACGCCGATCACCGTCTTGGCGTTCTCGCGCAGCTTGCTCACCAGCGGCGAGAAGTCGGAGTCGCCGCTGATGATGACGAAGGTGTCCACGTGCGACTTCGTGTAGCAGAGGTCGAGGGCGTCCACGACCAGCCGGATGTCGGCGGAGTTCTTGCCGGACTGGCGCACGTGCGGGATCTCGATCAGTTCGAAGGAGGCCTGGTGCATGGCCGCCTTGAAGCCCTTGTAGCGTTCCCAGTCGCAATACGCCTTCTTGACCACGATGCTGCCCTTGAGCAGCAGTTTCTCGAGGATCAGGTTGATGTCGAACTTGTCGTAGCGGGCCTCCTCGACGCCGAGCGCGACGTTCTCGAAGTCGCAGAACAAGGCCATGCTCTGGGTGTCGTGGCTGGATCCGTTCATGATTCTTCCTGGGAGAGGGCAGAGGGGACGGCGGCATCGCGATGCCAGCCGATCAGGGCGAGCAGCCAGCCGAGCGATATCGCCAGCAGCAGCAGACTCCACGCGGTGATGCTGGTGCCGGCCACCGCCACCGCAAGGGTTCCGAGCGCCGACGATATCACCTGTGCGAAGAAGCCGAAGAACGAAGAGGCGAAGCCCGCGATCGGGCCGTGGGGCTCGAGGGTCATCGCGGTGGCGTTGGAGAACACGATCAGGTAGCCGATCGCGAACACGAACATCGCCGCCGAGAGACTGTAGGGCCCGACCGCGCCGGTGATCGACATCAGCGCCACGGCGAGGCAGGCCGTGGACATGATCAGGCCGGCGACGATCGCGCTCGCCACCGGGCCGATCCGCCCGATCAGGCGATGGTTGAGGACCTGGCCGACGACGATGCCGAGCCCGTGCAGGCCGAAGAGGATCGCGAACATGGCGCCGCCGATGCCGAAGTTGGCTTCGTAGATCCGGGGCAGGCCCGCGATGATGGTGACGATCGCGACCATCGCCAGGGCCGCGAGCAGCATGAAGAAGCGCGACTGCCGGTTGCGCAGCATTGGCCAGCAGCGTGGCGGGGACGAGCGCCGCCGGATTGCGCGCGCGCAGGGTCTCGGGCAGGCGGACCAGCACCGCCGCCAGGCCGAGGGCGAACAGCCCCATCGCGACGAACACGGCGCGCCAGCTGCCGCCGGCGGCCGCCAGGCCGACGCCGATCAGCGGCGCGAAGATCGGCCCGACCGCGAAGATGCCGCTGGCCAGGGCCATGTTGCGCGGCAGCTCGACCGGGCTCGACACGTCGCGCACGATGGCCCGCCCGAGCACGGGCCCGACCGCGCCGCCGAGTCCCTGCAGCGCGCGACCGGCGAGTACGCCGGCAAGCCCGCTGCTGGCCAGCGCCACCATCGCCCCCGCGGCATAGAGCGCGAGGCCGGCCGCGATCACGGGGCGGCGCCCGAAGCGGTCGGCGAGCGAGCCCATTGCCAGCTGGCCGATGCCGAGGAAGAAGATGTACAGGGTGACGGTGGCGTGCAGGTTCGCCGGCGGCGCATCGAGCGAGCGCGCCATCGGCCCGAAGAAGGGCAGGGTGATGTCGATGGAGAATGCGCCGACGCTGAGCAGCAGCCCGCAATAGACGATGATCTGGCGCGGGGTCACGGCGTGGGGGCGGTGGCATCGACGGCTGGCACGCCGCGATGATACGCGCCTCGCCTAGCGGTACACCCCGTCCCAGGGCCCGGTTTCGACGGCGGCGCTGCGCCCGTCGGCCGAGACGGTCGGCCGGTTCATCTCGAACGTCGTCTCGGGGGTGACGACCGCGTAGTCCATGTAGCCCATGCGGGCGATCGGGCGGGCGGCGGCCGTGTCGAAGCGCCCGTTGCGGATGTAGGCGTCGTCGATGTAGATGCCCACGACCTCGCCGATGATGACGGTATTGCCCGCCTGGCCGGGGCGGCGAGGATCGCCGGGCAGGTCGATCGTCTTCCACAGCCGGCATTCGAGTGCCGCCGGGCTGCCCGCCACGCGCGGCGGCGCGATGTGCCGCGAGGCGGCGACGGGAATCCGGGCGAGGTCGAACTCGTCGATTCCCGCGCCCACCGGCGCCGAACTCATGTTCATCGCCTCGCGGAGCTCCCAGTTGGCGAAGGAGCAGGTGAATTCGCCGTTGGCCTCGATGTTCGCCTGGCTGTCCTTGCGGCCCACCGACGAGAACAGCACGAAGGGCGGCTTGTCGCTGACGGCGTTGAAGAAGCTGTAGGGCGCGAGGTTGGGCACGCCATCGGCGCCGATGGTGCCGATCCAGCCGATCGGCCGCGGGGCGACCAGTGCCTTGAACGGATCGAAGGCGAGCCCGTGCGCTTCGTTGCGCGGATCGTAGTGCATGGACTCAGTCGGGCTCGGCGTCGCCCATCATGGACTGCTCGTAGTTGGGCAGCCCGATGGACTCGATCAGCTCGAGCTGGGTCTCGATCCAGTCGATGTGTTCCTCGGTGTCCTCGAGGATGTCGACGAAGAGCTCGCGCGAGACGAAGTCCCTCGCTTCCTCGCACACCACGATCGCGCTGCGCACGTGGTCGCGGGCGCTCACCTCGAGCGCGTGGTCGCACGCCAGCATCTCGCGCGTGTTCTCGCCGATCCGCAGCTTGTGCAGCGCCTGCAGGTTGGGCAGGCCGCCCAGCATGAGGACGCGCCTGACCAGTCGATCGGCGTGCTTCATCTCGCCGATCGACTCCTCGTATTCCTTGTCGTTGAGTCGATTGAGGCCGCGGTTCTCGTACATCCGTGCGTGCAGGAAGTACTGGTTCACCGCAGTCAGCTCGTTGGTGAGCTGCTTGTTGAGCGCCTCGATCACCTTCCGGTCACCGGCAAGGGCCGATGCTTTCTTGGTGGCCATCGTTGGCTCCGGTTCGTTGCAGGAAGGGACAACGATACCGAAAAGCGCGAGGGCCTACCGGAATGGAAATCGTTCGTGGTGGAGGCGGCGTGCGCTTCAGGCCCGCGCCGGCTCGCGCAGCTGCTCCTCGAGGACTTCGCGGGCGCAGTCCTGGCACAGGCCGCAGCAGGTTCCCACGCCGAGCTGTTCCTGGAGATCGTCGAAGCAGGTGATGCCGAGCTCGGTGCTCGAGCGGATCTCCTGGTCGCTGATCGCATTGCAGACACAGACAATCATGTTCGTTGCGACTCCATCGCCTCTTGTGGCATTGGCGAGCTATGGATAATATGAACACAAACCATTCGCATTTGCAACTACATGATCCGCCAGAAGGACCAGCCAGCCGCCTCCCTTTCGCGCCTGGATGGGGCTGTCCAGCCCCGGGTGGCGCACCGGCCGGCGCCTCGCAGCCTCGAGAGCGCCGATCTCTTCGACGGCTCCAACGAGGTCCTGATCCAGCATCGCGGCCGGGAGTACCGGCTGCGCATCACCCAGAACGGCAAGCTCATCCTCAACGCCTGAGTGCCGGCGCCCGGGCCACGGCGCCCCGGTGGCGGCACCCGGTCGCCCGCGGCATCGGGACCGGGTCGGAGCGGCCGTCGAAGTAAACTCATGCCCCTCCATTCGAGTCCACCCGAGCCTATACGGACCCGGGCCAGGGCGCGCGGTACGATTTCCTCCCGGAGAGTTCCCACATGCACCGAAGCAGCCGCAGGCATTCGCCATACCGGCTCCTGTCAGTTTTCCTGGTGACTGCCGCCCTGTCGGTCGCCGGCTGCACCGAACGGGGGCCGGATGCCGGCGCGGTCGCCACGACCGACGCGCGCATCGCCCACGCGGTCTATGACGACGCGCTCGAGGCCGCGCGGCGCATGCGCAGCGCCATCGAGAACTTCGTCGCCGATCCCACCGAGGCCAACTACGCCGCGGCCCGCGAAGCCTGGCTGGCTGCCCGCGAGCCCTACGGCCAGTCCGAGGTCTATCGCTTCCGGCTGTCGCCGATCGATTCCAGCAACGGCGTGGACGAGGACGGTCCCGAGGGACGGATCAACGCCTGGCCGCTGGGCGAGGCGCTGATCGACTACGTCGCCGAGCGGGTGGACGGGGACGCCGGGCCGGAAGCCGGCACGCCGTCGGTGGCGCCCAACATCATCGCCGACCGGGAGCGGGTGCCGCGCATCGACAAGGCGGCCATTGCGGCGCTCGACCAGGACGGTGGCGACGAGCGCAATGTCGCCACCGGCTACCACGCGATCGAGTTCCTCCTCTGGGGCCAGGACCTGAACGAGGGCGAGACGAGCTGGGACGGCCT
Organism: Burkholderiaceae bacterium; assembly: GCA_036724585.1. GTDB lineage: Bacteria > Pseudomonadota > Gammaproteobacteria > Burkholderiales > Burkholderiaceae_E > JAMLIN01. The sequence goes on from DAIMFM010000027.1 coordinate 15,284, forward strand.
CGCGCGCCGCGACGCCACGCCGGGCCAGCGCCCCCGCAGCGACTACGACACCAGTGGCGGCTGCACGAGCGGCGCCGGTTCGCCGCAGCCAGACGTCATCTGCGAGCGGCGGGGTGACTACCTCATGGCGGCCGCCGAACTGCTGGTCGACGATCTCGCCGGCATCGTCGCGCGCTGGGACCCGGACGGCGGCGACTACTACCGCGACTATGTCGAGTCCGGGGAGGTCGCGGTCGGCAAGATCCTCGAGTCGATGGGACGACTCGGCTACGGCGAGCTCGCGGGCGAGCGCATCCAGATCCCGCTGACCCAGGATTCGCAGGAGGACGAGCATTCCTGCTTCTCCGACAACACCCACCGCGACATCTACCTGAATGCGCTCGGCATCCGCAACAGCTTCCGCGGCAGCTATCGGCGCGTCGACGGCTCGACCATCGAGGGGCCGAGCCTCGACGCGCTGCTGCGCGCCCGGGGCCATGCCGCGGTCGCCGACGAGCTCGGCCGCCGGATCGATGTGGTGATGGACGCGGCCCAGGTAATTGTCCACCGCGCCGAAGAGGGCGTGCCCTTCGATGTACAGATCCAGGCGGGCGGGCCCAATGATCCGGCGATCAACGCCCTCGTCGCGGCGCTGGTTGCCCAGACCGCCGCGGTACAGGAGGCGATCGATGCGCTCGGCCTGGCGGCCGGCGACCTCAGGCAGGACACGGGGCAGAGACTGTGACCGCGAGGGCAGGCGCGTGACCGCAAGGGCGAGCGTGTGACGGTATGCGCGAGCGTGTGACCGCGTGGGCGGGACCGGCATGAGGCGCGCGGGCATGGCGGCGCTGGCGGGGGTCATGCTGCTCGTCTCGGCCTGCGACCGCCCCGGGGAGCGAGCGGTGTCGCGGGCCGCCGATCCGGCCGAACGCGCCAGCGGCGGCGCCACCTCGGTGGCCGTGGTCGACTTCAACGCCTTCGCCCGACCGGCCGCGAACCTCGATTTCATCGGCAAGGGCCTGTTCGAGAACGGCAACCACCTGTTTCGCACGCCGCGCGGCCCCGAGCGCGGGACGGGTCCGCTCTTCAATGCGCAGACGTGCCAGGGCTGCCATGTCCGCGACGGCCGCGGGCACCCGCCGCGCGACGCCAGGCAGCCCCTGGCGCCGGCCGGCCCGCCGGTCGCGATGCTGCTGCGGCTCGCCCGCGTCGATGCCGACGGACGCTTCGGGCCCGATCCCGTCTACGGCGGCCAGCTCCAGCCCCTGGGCACCGGCGGGGAACCGCGCCACGGGGGCGCCCTGGGCGACGGGCCGGCGCTGGGCGAAGCGCGCATCGCGATCACCTACGAGCCGATCGCGGGCCGCTATCCCGACGGCACGCCCTACGAGCTGCTGCGGCCGGTCTATCGTATTTCGGAGGCGTCCTACGGCCCCTTCGCCGAAGGCATCGCCTTCTCGCCGCGCGTCGCGCCGGCCGTGTTCGGCGCCGGCCTGCTCGAGGCGATCCCCGAGGCGGATCTCCTGGCCGCTGCCGATCCCGCCGATGCCGACGGCGACGGGATCTCGGGCCGGGCGAATCGCGTGGTCGATGTACCCGGCGATCCGCCGGTCCTCGGGCGCTTCGGCCTCAAGGCAGGCGTGGGCTCCGTGCTCGCGCAGTCCGCCAGGGCCTGGCGCGACGACATGGGCCTGACCAACAGCCTGTTCCCGGCCGAGGCGTGTACCGCGGCGCAGCCCGCCTGCAGCCGGGCGGCCGGGCGCGGGCCCGACACCGCGGGGGAACCCGCCCGGGTCGAGCTCACCGACCTCGAGCTCGCCCAGGTCGAGTTCTACACGCGCACCCTCGCGGTGCCGATGCGCCGCGGCTGGGACGATGCCGCCGCCGACTGGGCGCCCGCGATCAGGGCGGGCCGCGAGCACTTCGCCCGCTTCGGCTGCGCCGCCTGCCACGTGCCCGAGCAGCGTACCGGCACCGCCGCCGGCAGCGCGCTGGGCGCGATCGTCGGCCTGCTGCGGCTCGAGCAACCGGCACCGCCGCTCGCCGAGCTCTCGGGACAGCGGATCTTCCCCTACACCGACCTGCTGCTGCACGACATGGGCGGGCGCTGCGAAGTGAGCCGCGAAACCGCCACCGGCCAGGCCTGCGCCGCGGGTGCCGACTGCCACTGGGTGCAGCGCTGCAGCGGCCTGGCCGATGGCCTGCCCGAAGGCGAGGCGGGACCGTCCGAGTGGCGCACGCCGCCGCTGTGGGGACTGGGCCTCGTACAGGTGGGCAACCCGCAGGCCGGCTTCCTCCACGACGGCCGTGCCCGCACGATCGAGGAGGCGATCCTCTGGCACGCCCAGGCGGACGGCGAGGGCGCGCCGGCCGCGCAAGCCTTCCGCCAGGCGGACGCCAGGCAGCGCGCCGAGTTGCTGCGCTTCCTGGAGTCGCTGTGACCGCGGCGGCACCAGCCCCCGGCGGGCGCCGCGGGCCGGCCGGAGCCGGCGGCGCGCGCGCCGTGGGCGGCGCCATCGTGGCCATGGTGGGCATTGCGGTCGGCATCGGGTTCGGGACGGCGACGGCGCCCCCGCCCATCGAGCGTGGGCCGGTCGACGGGCCGGGCGCCGGCACGGGCGCCGGCACGGTCGCTGCCAGGTCGGCGTCAC
>DAIMFM010000028.1:0-4390 GCA_036724585.1 Burkholderiaceae bacterium
AAGACCTGCGGATTGCCGCCGGCTTCCTGCACGGCCGCGATGGCGGCGTCCGCGAGGACCTGCAGGCCCGAGTTGCACGGCGTGATGGTGCTGTGGCCGTTGGCGATGCCGATCATGGGCCGCGAGAAGTCGCCCTTCTCGTAGCCCATCGCGTAGTACATCGAGCGGTTGGGCGCGCGGGCGACGCCCTCCGTGATGTTGGCCGAGCGCAGCTTGCGGGTCATCGTTGTCCTCCTCGTCGGATCGTCTCGCGGGTACGGGCGCGGGAGCGCCATGCCGCTGCCATCGATCCGATGGTACGCGGCCCACGGGGTGGCGTGAAATATATAATCGCGCCGTGATCGATACGAATCTCGAATCGTCGCCCGCGGCCGGGCCCGAGGCCCGCGCACAGGCGAGCGAAAACCCGCGACTCGCCGGGCTCGAGGAGGCCCTGCGCCAGTTGTCGGCCCGCTGGCGCGGCATCGACCTGCGCCAGCTCGCCTACTTCGCCGTCGTGGCCCGGGAGGGCAACTTCGGCCGTGCCGCGGCGCGCCTGCGGATCTCGCAGCCGCCCCTGTCGATGCAGGTCAAGGCGCTGGAAGCCCGCATCGGCACGCGGCTGCTCGATCGCAGCCGGCAGGGGACGGTGCCCACCCCCGCGGGCTGGGCGCTGCTCGATACGCTCGGCCTGTTGCTGCCGGCCCTGGTCGAAGGACTCGAGCGGACGCAGGCGACCGGGCGCGGTGAACGGGGCCGCCTGCGGATCGGCTTCGTGACACCGGCCGCGACGAGCTTCCTGCCCGGCTTCGTCCACAGGCTGCGCGAACGCTGGCCCGGCATCGAACTGGTGCTCAACGAGGCGACCAGCGACGAGCAGTTCGCGGCGCTGGGCGACGGGCGGCTCGACGCCGGCTTCGTGCTGCCGCCGGCGCCCGCCTCCATGGCGTTCCGGCTGGTGCCCGCCGAACGCCTGGTGCTGGCCATGCCGGCCCGGCTCGACGCGGATGTCCCGCAGGCCCGCCTCGGCGCCGCCGACCTGCCCGACGAACCGCTGCTGGTGTTCCCGCGCGAGAAGGCGCCGGGCCTGCATGCCGAGATCCTCGCCTATTACGCGGCCGCGGGCCGCACGCCGGTGATCGGCCAGCAGGCGATCCAGATGCCGACCCTCGTCAACCTGGTCGGCGCCGGCCTGGGCGTCGCCCTGGTGCCGGCCAGCATCCGGCGCAGCGTCGGCGCCGACGTCGCCTGGCGCGAACTCGACGAGGAGGCCCCGCGAATCCGCATCGGCCTGGCCTGGCGCCATGGCGCCGCTTCCGGGGCGCTCGAGCGGATGCTGGAGGCCCTCGCCACGCAGGGCGAAGGGTAGACTGGCGGCTCCTTGCCGGCCCGCTGCCGGCGCCTGCGCCAGGGAGCCGATGCTCGTCCATCCCCAGTTCGATCCGATCGCCTTCGAGATCGGCCCGCTCGCCGTACGCTGGTACGGACTGATGTATCTCGTCGCCTTCGCGGCGTTCTTCTTCCTCGGCCGGCTGCGCCTGCGCGATCCCGCACGCTCGGCCCGCGCCCGGCTCGCGCCCGCCGAACTCGAGGACCTGCTGTTCTGGGGCGCGATGGGCGTCGTGATCGGTGGCCGCCTGGGCTACGTCCTGTTCTACAAGCCGGGCTACTACCTGTCGAACCCGCTCGAGATCCTCGCGGTCTGGCAGGGCGGGATGGCCTTCCACGGGGGGCTGCTCGGGGTGATCCTCGCCGTCTGGCTCTATTGCCGCCGGCGCGGCAAGCCCTTCTGGAACGTGATCGACTTCGTCGCCCCCCTGGTGCCGATCGGGCTGGCGGCCGGGCGCCTGGGCAACTTCATCAACGGCGAGCTCTGGGGCCGGCCCACCGAAGGCCCGTGGGCGATGGTCTTCCCGCAGGCGGGCGACGCGCTCGGGCGGCATCCGTCCCAGCTCTACCAGTTCGCCGGCGAGGGCGTCCTCCTGTTCGTGATCCTCTGGTGGTACTCGAGCCGGCCCCGCCCCGCCGGCAGCGTCTCGGGCCTGTTCCTGATGGCCTATGCGGTCCTGCGCTTCGCGGTCGAGTTCGCCCGCGAACCGGACGCCTTCCTCGGCCTGCTCGCGTTCGGGCTCTCCATGGGCCAGCTGCTGTGCATCCCGATGTTCGTCGCCGGCGCGGTCCTGTTCGCCTGGGCGCGGCGGCGGCCGCCCGATCCGGCCGCGCCGTAGCGGGTCGGCGGGGCGTGCCCCGGGTTATCCTCCGACAAGGAACCAAGCAGGGAGGAGATGGCCCGATGACACTGCCCGAGAAACTGAGCCGCTCGCTGCGCGATCGTGCCGTGCTGGTGACCGGCGCCGCCGGCGGGATGGGCGAGGCCACGGCACGCGTGTTCGCCGACGAGGGCGCGCGGGTGGCAATCGCGGACATCCAGGCCGACCGGCTCGAGGAGGTGGCCGCATCGATCCGCGCCGGCGGCGGCCAGGCGCAGGCCTTCCCGATCGATGTCGCCGACCCGGACCAGGTCCGCGCCGGCGTGGCCGCGGCGGCCGGCCACTGGGGCGGGCTCGACATCCTCGTGAGCAACGCCGGCGTCTCGATCTACAACCTGATCGACGATGCCGACTACGAGTCGCGCTGGGAGCGCGCGCTCGCCGTCATGCTGGGCGCCCAGCCACGACTGCTGCGCGCGGCGCTGCCCTGGCTGCGCAAGTCCGATGCCGCGCGCGTGGTGCTGATCGCATCGACCGAGGCGCTGGGTGCGACCGCGGGCCACAGCGCCTACTCGGCCGCCAAGGCCGGTGTCGCCGGCTTCGCGCGCTCGATGGCCGTCGAGCTCGGCCCGGAGGGCATCACCGTCAACTGCATCTGCCCGGGCCCGATCGATACCCCGATGACGGCCCGCATCGCACCCGAGCACAAGACGATCTTCGCGAAGCGGCGCACCGCCATGCGCCGCTACGGCCGGCCCGACGAGGTCGCGCACATGACGGTGAGCCTGTGCCTGCCCGCCGCCTCCTACATCACGGGCGCCGTGATCCCCGTCGACGGTGGCCTGATGGCGCGCAATGCCTGATCCCGTTCCCGGTACCCCGATGAGCCAGTTCGACGAAGAGACCCGCCTGCACCCCGCTGGGGAGGGCCGCTGGACCGGCCACGTCCATCCCGCCTGGAACATCGGCCAGTATCCCAACGGCGGCTACCTGATGGCGCTCGCGATGTCGGCCATGGGCCAGCTCGTGCCGCAGCATCCCGATCCGCTGTCCATCACGGTGCACTACCTGCGACCGGGCAGCGCGGGCGTGGATTGCGACGTCGACGCGACCATCGTGCGCAGTGGCCGCAGCCTCAGCACGGTGCGCGCCACCCTGGCGCAGGAGGGCAAGGCCCGGCTCGAGGTGATGGCCGCGCTGGGCGCGCTGGGCGAACCCGTGCCGGCCCGGCTCACGGTGCCGCCGCCCGCGATTCCGCCCCCGGAGCAATGCCGGGGGCGCTCCGGCGAGCAGCAGGGTATCGAGCTGCCGATCCTCGATCGCGTCGAGGTGCGCCTGCATCCCGACGAGGCCCGGGCCGGCGAGGCCGGGCGGGCGCAGGTCACCGGATGGATCCGCCTGGGCGACGGGCGCGAGCCCGACAGCCATGCGACCGTGCTCTTCGCCGACGCGTTCCCGCCCGCGATCTTCGGGCTGCTCGGGGTGGTGGGCTGGGTGCCGACGCTCGAGCTCACCGTACACGTACGCCGCCGGCCGGCGCCCGGGTGGCTGCTGGGCCGGTTCCGCACGCGCGACCTCACCGAAGGCCGCATGATAGAGGACGGAATGCTCTGGGATTCCCGGGGCGAACTTGTTGCACAGGCGAGGCAGCTGGCGCTGGTGCGCGTGCCCGCCTGAAAGGCCGGGTCGGGGCCGGCCCGAACAGTCCACACAAGCGGCTGGAGGAGACGATGTACCCATCGAGACAGGCGCAGGCGAATCCCGACAAACCGGCGTTCATCATGGCCGGCACCGGTGCGGTGGTGAGCTACGGCGAGCTCGAGCGGCGCAGCAACCGTCTTGCCCACCTCCTGCGCCGGCAGGGGCTGCGGCGGTTCGACCATTACTCCATCTTCATGGAGAACAACGACCGCTTCATCGAGTGCTGCAGCGCCGGCGACCGGGCCGGTCTCTACTACACGACCGTCAACTCCTACCTGAAGCCCGACGAGCTCGCCTACATCCTGCAGAACAGCGAATCGCAGGTGCTGGTCACCTCCAGGTCGCGCAGCGAGGTGGCACGGCAGGCGCTCGAACAGTGCCCGCGCGTCAGGCTGTGCCTGATCGTCGACGGCGATGCCGGCGACGCCCCGATGGTGCCGCTCGACGACGCGGTGGCCGACATGCCCGCCACGCCCATCGCCGACGAGTACCTCGGCGTC
>DAIMFM010000028.1:4400-17853 GCA_036724585.1 Burkholderiaceae bacterium
GTATTCGTCGGGAACGACCGGGCGCCCCAAGGGCATCCTGCGCCCGCTGCCCGACACCCCGCCGTCGGTGCCGCTGCCGCTCTACGAGTTCCTCCGCAAGCTCTGGCAGTACCGCGAGGACATGGTCTACCTGTCGCCGGCGCCGCTCTATCACTCGGCGCCGCAGGCGGCCGTCGGCCTGGCGATCCGGGCCGGGGCCACCTCGATCATCATGGAGCACTTCGATCCGCTCGAGTACCTGGCGCTGGTCGAGAAATACCGGGTGACGCACAGCCAGCTGGTGCCCACGATGTTCAGCCGGCTCCTGAAGCTGCCGCAGGCCGATCGCGAGCGCCACGACCTGTCCTCGCTCGAGATCGCCATCCATGCGGCGGCGCCGTGCCCGGCGCAGGTCAAGGAGCAGATGATCGACTGGTGGGGACCGATCATCCACGAATACTACGGCGCCACGGAGGGCCTGGGCTTCACCGCCTGCAACAGCGAGGAATGGCTCGCGCATCGCGGTACCGTCGGCCGGGTGCTGCTCGGCGACCTCCACATCCTCGACGAGAACATGGAGCCGGCGCCCAGGGGTGCCCCCGGCGAGATCTGGTTCAAAACGGCGACGCCCTTCGAGTACTTCAACGATCCGCAGCGCACCCGCGAGGCGCGCTCCGCCGACGGCACCATGAGCACCGTCGGCGATGTCGGCTACGTCGATGACGACAACTTCCTCTACCTGACCGATCGCTCCACCTTCATGATCATCTCCGGCGGCGTGAACATCTATCCGCAGGAATGCGAGAACCTGCTGATCACGCATTCGTCCGTGGCGGACGCGGCGGTCTTCGGGGTGCCCAACGAGGACCTCGGCGAGGAGGTCAAGGCGGTGGTCCAGCCGATGCCCGGCGTCGTGCCCGGCCCCGAGCTCGAGGCCGAGCTGATCGCGTTCTGCCGCCAGCACCTCGCCGGCATCAAGTGCCCGCGCTCGGTCGACTTCACCGACGAGCTGCCGCGGCTGCCCACGGGCAAGCTCTACAAGAAGCCGCTGCGCGATCGCTACTGGGCGGGACGCGACCGGCGGATCTGAGCCGCGGGAGGGATCAGGCCGCCGGCTTCTTCGCCTCGGCCATGCGCTTCATGAAGGCCTCGCGCACCGCCGGCGCGAAGCCGTCCGGGTGCACCGGCATCTGCCACTGCAGCTCGTTGTTGGCATGGCAGAGGTGGTGCAGGCTGAACACGTGCATCATCGCGTTGCGCCGCCCCTGCACGTCCTGCACATGGTTGACGGCTTCCTTGGTCGCCTTGAGGGCGAACGCGGGCTTGCGGGCGATGCGGGCGGCGAGGTCGAGCGTGAACGATTCGAGTTCGTCGTCCGGCACCACGCGATTGACCATGCCCAGGGACCTGGCCTCCTCGGCCGACAGCCAGTCGGAGGTGAAGAGCCATTCCTTCGCCTGGCGCGCGCCGACCTCCCAGGGATGCATGAAGAACTCCACGCCGCAGACGCCCATCTCGAGGGTCGGGTCGCGGAACTGGGCGTTCGAGGCCGCGACGATCAGGTCGCAGCACCACGCCAGCATCAGGCCGCCGGCGATGCACTTGCCATGGACCTGGGCGATCGTCGGCTTCGGGAGATTGCGCCAGCGCTCGGTGATCTCGAGGTAGATCTCCTTCTCGCGCGCGTAGCGGCCCTCCGCGCCGTCGAGATCGAAGCCGGCCCAGGTGCCGACGACCGGGAAGTCGCGCCATGTCCGGCCCCGGTCGCCGCCCAGGTCGTGGCCGGCCGAGAAATGCGGCCCGTCTCCCGCCAGGATGATGACCTTGATCGCGTCGTCGCGCGCGGCGATGTCGAAGGCGGCGTTCAGCTCGTAGGTCATCTGCAGCCCTTGCGCATTGCGCGCCTCGGGCCGGGACATGGTGATGCGCGCCACATGGGGGATCGGCACTTCGTAGCGAACCTGCTCGAAGCCGGCCGGGCTCGGGTCCGATGCGCGTTGCGGTTCCATGGAGTCTCCTCCGCTGATTTTTCGGTTGGGCCAAGGTCGCCAGTATGCCTGCGGGCGCCGGCCCGGGCTCAGGAGGAATCGCGACCCATGGCGTTGCCGCGAGCGACGCAGCGCTGCCAGCGCCCCTCGACGCGCCGGGCGAACCATGCGGTCGTGAGCTCGCGGTGGATCTTCGGGCCGCTGAGCCGGATCTCGGGCATGGCGGCGCGCGGCAGCCGCTTGGCGGGGCTCGTCTCGGCGAGGGCGTACACCGCCGCGAGCAGCGGACTGCGATCGAACTCGGCCGAGCCGCCGAGCTCGAGTTCGCGCCGGATCTGCGCATCGCTCATCCCCAGCCGGCTGCCGAGGCTGCGCACGGCGGCCTCCGTCTCCCCGGGCGCCGCCCCGGGCGCCGCGCCGTGGCGGATGAGGTCGCCGTCGATGGCGATGCTGCGGCCCGATGCGATCGCGACCGCGCGCTGGAACGCCGCGTTGCGGCTGGCGTAGTGGCCGGCATTGAAATCGGCGAAGCGATAGCGCATGGCGGGGTAGTCGGCCGGGTAGTCGAGCAGGTGCGCGATGCCGAAGTACATGCCGCCGCGCCGGGTGAAGACCTCCTGGCGGATCGAGGCGCTGGTCTCGTAGGGATAGGGATGCTCGCTCGCATGGCGCTCGGCGAAATCGATGCCGACCTGCATCGGGCCGCCCGTCCGGACCGGATTCCAGCCGGCGAGCAGGCGCCGGCCCAGCGGCACCATCGAGATGAAGTCCTCGTAGATCTCGCTCAGCTCGCGCTCGGTGCGAACGGAATCGAGGCGTTCGTCGAAGGTCTCGCCGGTGGGCGACTCGATCTGCAGGGCCATCCGGATGGCGACCGCCGGTATGCGCAGGCGGGCGGCGCGCTTGTCGATCTCCTCGCGCGCGAGCTTCGGGAGGTTCGGCACGGCGGGGTCCGCCCGGAACGACGATTCCTGTTCGGTGACCGCGAGCACGGCGCACAGGTGCTCGTCGTCGGCGGGCAGGGACAGCGCGCTGAACGCGCGCTCGATGTCGCGCGCCCAGCCGGCGCGATCGGGCAGCCGGTCCGGCAGCAGGCGCTCGAGTCGCGCGCGGGTCGCCGCCGGGTCGGGGCGATCCTCCGCGACCCGGCCGGTGGTGCAGGCCGCGAGCACGGCGAGCAGGGCGCAGGCCACGGCGGCGCCGCTCCTGCGCATCGCGGACTGCCGCCCGGCCTGCATCAGGACGACAGGGCCCGCATGTGCCGGTACAGGTCCGCCTTGCCCTCGAAGCCGATGCCCGGGAGTTCCGGCAGGGTCACGTGGCCGTCGACGACCTCGACGCCGTCCGGGAAGCCCCCGAAGGGCTGGAAGAGGTCCGGGTAGGATTCGTTGCCGCCCAGCCCGAGGCCGGCCGCGATGTTGAGCGACATCTGGTGGCCGCCGTGCGGTATGCAGCGGGCCGGCGACCAGCCATGCTCGCGCAGCATGTCGAGCGTGCGCAGGTACTCGACGAGGCCGTAGCTCAGGGAGCAGTCGAACTGCAGCCAGTCGCGGTCCGGCCGCATGCCGCCGTAGCGGATCAGGTTGCGGGCGTCCTGCATGGAGAACAGGTTCTCGCCGGTCGCCATGGGATTGCGGTAGTAGCCCGCCAGGGTTGCCTGCAATGCATAGTCGAGCGGGTCGCCCGCTTCCTCGAACCAGAAGAGGTCGTACTGCGACAGCGCCTTGGCGTAGGCGATGGCGGTATCGAGGTCGAAGCGGCCATTGGCATCGACGCAGAGCTTCTGCCCGTCCTGGAGCACCTCCATGACGGCGTCGATCCGGCGCAGGTCCTCGTCGAGCGAAGCGCCGCCGATCTTCTTCTTGACGACGGTGTAGCCGCGATCGAGATAGCTGCGCATCTCGTCCTTGAGCTTGCCATGGTCCTGGCCGGGATAGTAGTAGCCGCCGGCGGCGTAGACGAAGACCCGGCGCTCGGGCTTGCCGTCGCCATGGCGCTCGGCCAGGAGCTGGAACAGCGGCTTGCCCTCGATCTTGGCGACGGCGTCCCATACCGCCATGTCGAGGGTGCCGATGGCGACCGAGCGCTCGCCATGGCCGCCGGGCTTCTCGTTCGTGAACATCGCCTGCCATATCCGCTGCGGATCGAGGTTGGTGCCGGCGTCGTCGAGCAGCGACTCCGGCGGGGCCTCGAGCACGCGCGGAATGAAGCGCTCGCGCATCAGCGAGCCCTGGCCGTAGCGGCCGTTGGAGTTGAAGCCGTAGCCGACGACCGGGCGACCGTCGCGGACCACGTCGGTGATCACGGCGACCAGGCTCAGCGTCATCCTGCTGAAGTCGATGTACGCATTGCGGATCGACGAGCTGATCGGAAGCGTCTTCTCGCGGATCTCGGTGATTCTCACGCTTGTGTACCTCGCTCAGAACGGGGCGGCTTCGACGGGACGCAGCCGCCACTCGAAGCGGAAGGGCGCGCGGCAACCGCGGCTGCGCCACTCGAGGGCGAGGCGCCGGTTGTGCGCCACCAGCATGCCCTCGGCCAGCCCGTGCCAGATGTCGACCACCGCCGGATGGACCGCCGCGTCCTCGTCGAAGAGGGTCCATCCCGACTGGGCGATGGTGACCATGCCGCCATCGGACCCGATCGTCATCCGGTCGCCCTGCGCCTGTCCGAGGGCGGCGGCGAAGGCGGCGAAGGCGGCCGCGGAATCGTCCGCCGGCATGCCCAGGCGTTGCGCGACCTCGTCACGGAACTGCATGCCGACCTGGCGCGCGCACAGCGCAAAGAGCGCGGCCGCCTCGGCCGGCCCGTACAGGTCGACCGCAACGGGCAGGGCGGTGCGGATGTACTCCATCGCATAGTTGCGCTTCGCCCTGGCGAGACGCTCCGCCGGCCAGTCGCTCGAGGCGAGCACCGGTGCCGCCGCGGGATCGAAGTCGGGCCCTTCCTCCGCCCGGGCGAAGCGCAGCCGACGCTCCGGTTCCAGCGGCTCGTCGTACTCGTAGTAGTAGCCCTCCAGCGCCGACTGGCCGTCCGCCGTCTGCTTGGTGCAGACGAAGCCGAGCCTCGGGTTGCCCAGCGCCAGGCCGTTGCGGGCGTGCCACCCGCGCAGCATCGCGGTGGAGACATCGGGCGGCACGCCGCACAGGGCGGTACCGGCCCATGCCCAGCGCGGCGGGACGTAGCGGATCCAGGCCTTGCGCTCCGACTCGGGCATGTACTGCACGGCGACCCCGCCGATGTTGTTCGACAGGTAGTGGTACTGGGCGGCGGCGACCGCGTGCGGCAGCCCGTCGAGGCCGAGCTTGGCGAGGCCGGGCAGGAAACGCCGTTCGCGCTGGCGATCGAAGATCCGGTAGACGAACTCGGCCGCGCGCGCGGTGCCGCTGCGCATGGATGCGGACAGGACGAGGCCGGTGAAGAACGCGTTGTAGAGCGTCGAGACCGCATCCCAGGACGGGCCTGGTCCGTCGATCCCCTGGCGGGTTTCGGTCATGGATCCCTCCTAGCGCAGGCCCCGCCAGAACATGTAGGCGGACAGGCCGATCAGGATGCAGGCGAAGAGCCGGCGCATGGCGTCCACGGGCAGGGCATGGGCGGCCCTGGCGCCCAGGGGGGCGGTGAGCACGCTCGCCGATGCAACGGCCGCCAGCCCCGGCAGGTAGACGAAGCCGACCGTATACGCCGGCATCGGCAGCCCCAGGCCGGCGACGATGTAGCCGATGGTCCCCGCGAGCGCTATCGGAAAGCCGCAGGCCGCGCTGGTGGCGACCGCCTCGTGGATGCGGACCTGCCGTGCGCCCAGGAACGGCACGGTGAGGAAGCCGCCGCCCGCACCCAGGAAGGCCGAGAGCGCACCGATCGCGCCCCCGGCGCCGAACATGCCGGCGCTGCCCGGCAGTCCGCGCGCGGGGCGGTCGATCCGGGCCTTCGGTCGCCGGCGCAGCATGTTGACGGCGGTCCAGGCGATGAAGGCCCCGAAGAAGAGCGCGATCCAGCGGCCGGGCATGAATCGCACGACCTGCGCGGCGGCGAGCGAGCCGACCACGATGCCCGGCGCGAGCGTGCGCACGATGTCCCAGCGCACCGCGCCGCGACGGTGGTGCGCCCGCACGCTCGACATCGACGTGAACAGGATCGTGGTGAGCGAAGTCGCGATCGCGAGCTTGAGGACCAGGTCGTGGTCGAAGCCGAGCCGGTCGAGCACGATCGACATGAAGGGGACGATGATCATGCCGCCACCGATGCCGAGCAGGCCGGCCAGGAACCCGGTGACGGTACCCAGTGCGACCAGGGCGACGAGCGAAAGGGGATCCAAGGGTTCTCCATCAGGCCTGGCGCCATCGATCGCTCGAGCGTCCACCGGCACCGGAGCCGAAGATCCTATCACCGCGGGCGGCTGCTATGATCGGATTCCGAACCCACGTCCGGAGCGAGTCGCATGAGCAAGCAGTTCGCATCGAAGGCCGACCTTGCCGACAAGGAGGTCAGTTTCACGAAGCTCTCGGACAACGCCTACGCGTACACGGCGGAAGGCGACCCGAACTCCGGCGTGATCATCGGCGACGACGCCTGCATGGTGATCGACGCGACCGCCACGCCGGTCATGGCGCGCGAACTCATCGCGCGCATCCGTACGGTCACCGACAAGCCGATCAAGTACGTGGTGCTGTCGCACTACCACGCGGTACGGGTCCTCGGCGCCTCGGCCTTCTTCGACGAAGGCGCGACCGAGATCCTCGCGTCGCGCGGCACCTACGAGATGATCGTCGAGCGCGGCGAGGCCGACATGCACTCGGAGATCGAGCGCTTTCCGCGGCTGTTCCGCGCGGTCGAGTCGATTCCGGGACTCACCTGGCCGACCATGGTGTTCGAGCGCGAGCTCACGCTGTTCCTCGGCGGACTCGAGGTGCGGCTCATGCATCTCGGCCCGGGCCACACCCGGGGGGACACCATCGCCTGGATCCCCTCGCAGAGGATCTGCTTCTCCGGCGACCTCGTCGAGTACAACGCGGGCGTCTATACGGGCGATGCCCAGCTCGAGGAATGGCCGGCCACGCTCGACGCGCTGGCCGCGCTCGGTGCCGAGAAGCTGGTCCCGGGCCGCGGGCCCGCGCTCGAGTCGCCGGCCGATGTCGCGCGCGGCATCGACTACACCCGCCGCTGGGTGACCGATCTCTACCGGGTCGCCCGCGAGGGCGTGGCCGCCGGCAAGGACCTCAAGGCGGTGTTCGCCGACACCCGCCGCGTCATGGACCCGGTGTTCGGCGACGTCTTCATCTACGAGCACTGCCTGCCGTTCGATGTCTCGCGCGCCTTCGACGAGGCGAGCGGCATCAAGCATCCGCGCATCTGGACCGCCGAACGCGACATGGAGATGTGGCAGGCCCTGCAGGACTGACGGCGCGGCCGATCAGAAGCTGACGGCGACCCGGCCGCCGGGAAGGGCCCCCAGGATGCCGTACTCGCTCAGTCCGTTCACCGCCTCGACCGTTCCCAAGCCGGTGGCGATCGGACCGCTCCAGTTGGCGCCATCGGTGCTGCGCCAGACACCGCCGGTGTCGTCGACCGCGATGAAGGCGGTGGTGTAGCCCACGCCCATCAGGTTGGGCGCGCCGGGCAGCACCTGGAGCGACCAGTTCCGGCCGTTGTTGCGGCTGTAGGCAACGGTGCCGCCATCGCCGACGACCACCCAGGTGTCGATCTCTTCGTCGTCGTCGTGGCCGGGGTTGGTGTTGTTGTTGCCATAGGCTGCGCCGCGCAGGTGGGCCGTGGTGCCGAGGGCGATGTGCGCCCAGCCGCTCGCGTCGCCGCTCATCAGCAAGGTGCCGTTCTCGCCCACCGCGAGGAAGCTGCCGTTGTCGTGCGTGACGAAGGTCAGGTTCTCGGTCGTGCGCGAGTCGCGCTCGAACCATTCGGTCGTGTTGCTGGTGACCGCGATGCGCCCGCCGTCGCCGACCCCGACGAAGGTTTCGCGACGATGCGTGAGCGAACGCAGGCTGCGGCTGCCCGGCACCGGCGCCGCGCTCTGGACCCAGTCGACACCGTTGTAGCTGCGCAGCGTCGCCGTGTCGGCCCCTACCGCGAGCCATGTCTGTTCGAGCCTGTCGTAGTCGCCGGGCCGGCGGGTGAACACGTCGACCGCATAGAGGTCCGCGGTGAAGGCCGGGTCCACGGGCTGCCGGGTCCAGTTGACGCCATCGAGGCTGGTATGGATGCTTGCCGCATCGCCGACGGCGATGAAGTGCCCGGTCGCCGGCCGCTCGGTGTCGCTGTGCTCGTTGACGGTACGACAGTGGTCGATGAGCCCGAAGCCCAGGCCGTTGATCGCGCCGCCGAGCGCGGTCGTGGTCCAGGTCTCGCCGGCGAGCCGCGGCGTCTCGCCCACCACGGCCGAACCGTCGCCGCCGCCGGAGGTGCCGGTGCGGGCGTTGATCGTGGCCCAGTACGTCGTGCCGTTGGTGAGCGCGCAGATGGGCTGGGGGCTGCGGGCGCGCACGACGCTGAAGCTGCCGGGCAGCCCGATCCAGCGATCGACGGTGACGGCAGGATCGGCCGCCCCGAAGACCCAGTACTCGATGCCGGGTTCGGAATCCCAGGACAGCACGATGCGGCCATCGCCCGGGGCGGTGGCCAGGTTGGTCGGGGGAGGCGCGGAGCCGCCGCTGTTGCCGCAGGCGGCGAGTGCGGTGGCCACGAGGGCGGCGACCGTCAGGCGAAGGATCGGCTGGTGCATGGGTTCTCGTCGTCGAATCGGGCGAGTTTACGACACCTTGGTGCACGGGCTCCGGTCCGCGTCGCGGTCCGGCGCGA
This sequence comes from Burkholderiaceae bacterium, assembly GCA_036724585.1. Classification (GTDB taxonomy): domain Bacteria; phylum Pseudomonadota; class Gammaproteobacteria; order Burkholderiales; family Burkholderiaceae_E; genus JAMLIN01. Next base: position 13,181 of record DAIMFM010000028.1, read on the forward strand.
TCAGGCGAGGCGTTCGAGGATGCGGCACCACTGCGATTCGGTGACCGGGGTGATGGACAGGCGATTGCCGCGCCTGAGGACGATCATGTCGGCGAGGGCGGGATCGGCCCGCAATTCGGCCAGGCCGAGCAGCGCGGTCTTGTGCAGCGCACGGACCTGCAGCATGAGCCAGCGTGGCGCGGCCGGGTCGCTGCGTGGGTCGTGATAGGGGGAGGCGGGATCGAACTGGGTGGGGTCGACCTGCGCCGTCGAGGCGATCTCGGCGATGCCGGCGATACCCGGTTGCGGACAGCTCGAGTGGTAGAACAGCACGCCGTCGCCGGGCCGCATGGCATCGCGCATGAAGTTGCGCGCCTGGTAGTTGCGTACGCCCGTCCAGTCGACGGTCGAGGCGGGTGCCGCGAGCGCGTCGTCGATCGAGCACTCGTCGGGTTCCGACTTCATCAGCCAGTAGCTCATCGTCGGGGTAGCCCCGCCAGTGCCGGTCGACCAGCATCCTGAACCAAACAGTTCAGATCGGCCGCGGTAGCCTTCGCATCAGGTGCGTCCGCTTGGACGCTCACAACAGCAAAGGTCGAGAACCGCAACCTTGATGCATACATTGGTCAAGGAATGTATGGCCGTATCGAACACCGCAGGGCTGGGTTCCGATTGTACGCGCAATCGAAGTGCGCACGACCATCCCCATGCCGGGGTCGCAGGCGATCGAAGCGTCGCTTCGATCGACGATGCCCGCTTCAGAAAAGACTCTCCTGGCGACGGATCTCGGCTTCGAGTGTTTCGTTCATGCGGCGGATCCGCGCCAGCGATTCGGGGGCGGCGGCAATCGCCTCGGCTCGCGCCTTGGCCGCGTCTTCGCGAATGCCCAGGACCTCGTTGGCGAACTGCAGTGCGGCGAGCACGGCGATCCGGTCGATGCTGCCGAGCTTGCCCACGCCCTTGATCTCGCGCATGCGCGCGTCGACCATCTCGACTGCCTGCCGCAGTCGCGGCTCGTCGTTCTCCTCGACCGCCAGCGTGTAGCTGCGGTCGAAAATCTTCACGTCGATCTGCTTCATCGGGAATCCTTGCGCGGCGGGTCGCGATTCGGCGGGACGGGCCCGGTGGTCAGCCGGCCGGTGGCTCGGCAGCGGCCGCTTCGGCAGCGGGCGGGGTTCCGAGCGGGAGCCGCGCCAGCGCGGCCTCGACGCGCGCCCGCGCCTCCCCCATCCGCTCGCGCATGCGCGCACGGTCGGCGTCGATGCGCTCGCGCTCCGTTGCGAGCCGATCGAGCTCGGCGCGCAGGCGGCCGTTTTCCTCGGTGAGGCGCTGCGACAGTTCGAGCAAGCGCTGGAGGCGCTCGTCGAGCGCGGCGATTTCCTGGTCCATGCCGGATGTTAGAAAGGGCCTGTCGGTGGGTCAAGCAAGCGGGCGGGCCCGCGGCAAACGGGACCGGAGCGCGCCAGGGACCCGATCTTACCCTGTTCGGGCCGGCCCCATCGCCGACGCAGCGGGCGGGTCCCGCGGCACGGCGCAAGCACATGCACGGGAGTGTTCGAGGGCGTGCACCGACGGGATGCCCGGGGCGTTGTCGTGCCAAGCCGCGTAAAATGCCGGGCGAACCTGTTCCCGGAGCGCATGTCGATGTATCGTGTCCCGGGTGTCCCGGTCGGGCTGGCCGGTCGCCTGATCCGCTTCACCTTCGTTCTCCTCGCCTCCTGCCTCCTGCTGCCGGCGCTGCTGGCGAGCCGCCCGGCGATCGCCTCGCCGGTACGGGTGGACGCGGTCGAGGCCGAACTCGTCGCCGACCGCAGCGCGGTGGTTCCCGGGGAGCCCCTGCGGCTCGGGCTGCGGCTCTTGCACGATCCCCACTGGCATACCTACTGGCGCAACCCGGGCGATTCCGGCCTGCCCACCCAGTTCGACCCGAGCCTGCCGGAAGGCTTTCGCGCGGGGCCGATCGAATGGCCGGCGCCGGCCCGCATCCTGATCCCGCCGCTCGCGAACTACGGCTACGAAGGCGAGGTCGTGCTGCCGCGTCGCATCGAGGTGCCGACGCAGGTCGCGGGCGACTCGGTGCGATTCACGGTCACCGCGAGCTGGCTCGTCTGCCGCGACGTCTGCATCCCGGGCGACGCGAACCTGGAGCTGGTGCTGCCGGTGGCGCGCGATGGCTCGGCGGGTCCGGGCCCGCACCAGGCGCTCTTCGATCGCGCGGCGGCCCGCTCGCCCGGGCCGGCGGTGGCGGCCGATTTCCAGGTCGACGATGACGGCGTGCTGTCCATCCTGGTGCCGGCTGCGGCGGGCGGCCCGGAAGCCGCGGTGGAGTTCTTCCCCCATGCGGAAGGCGCGGTGGTCGCGGCGGCGCCGCAACGGCTGTACCGGCTCGAGGACGGACGGCGGCGCCTCGAAGTCCAGCTGACCGAGGACTGGCGCGCGCTGCCGCCGGGCGAGCGCGCCGCACCGGTCGACGGTGTCCTCGTCAGCGCCGATGGCGCGAAGCCGCTCGGCATCACGGCGGGCGGGGCCGCGCGGCTCGATGGCGGCGAACTGCTGGCGGTCGTGGAGGGCGTCGCGGTGCAGCTCGAAGGCGCCGGCTCGCAATCGGTGCTCGGGGCGCGGCTGCGCGATGCCGCCGGACTCGGCGCGCGTCCGGGGACCGGGCTGGCGGGCAGCGCCGGAACGGCTGCGCCGCCCCCGGCCGACGCATCCCTGCCGATGCTCGGCGTCGCCCTGGGATTCGCCTTCGTCGGCGGCCTCATCCTCAACCTGATGCCCTGCGTGTTCCCGGTGATCGGCCTGAAGATCCTGGGCTTCGCGGGGCAGGGCGCGGGCGGCACCAGCCTCGATCCCGCCGCCCGGCACCGCGTGCGCCGGGGCGCCGCCTGGTTCGCCTTCGGCGTGGTGGCCTCCTTCTGGTTGCTCGCCGCCATCCTGCTCGGCCTGCGCGCGAGTGGTGCCGCCGTCGGCTGGGGCTTCCAGCTGCAGTCACCCCTGTTCGTCGCGGCAATGGGGCTGCTGTTCGTCGCGATCGGCCTCAACCTGTCCGGCCTCTACGAGATCGGCACGTCGCTCACCCGCATCGGGGCGCTCGACCGCTTCGACGATCGGCATCCGGCCTGGTCCTCCTTCGCCTCGGGCGGCCTGGCGGTGCTGGTGGCAACGCCCTGCACCGCGCCCTTCATGGGTCCGGCGCTCGGCTACACGCTGACCCAGGCGGCGCCCGTCGCCCTGGCCGTGTTCACCGCGCTGGGCCTGGGCATGGCTGCGCCCTACGTGCTGCTCGGCTCCTTTCCTGCCTGGCTGCGGCTGTTGCCGCGCCCCGGTCGCTGGATGGAGAGCCTGCGCCAGTTCCTCGCGTTCCCGATGTATGCGGCCGCCGCCTGGCTCGCCTGGGTGCTGGGTCGGCAGAGCGGCGTCGATGCGGTGCTGGGCTTCGCCCTTGCGTCGATCGTCCTCGCCGCCGGACTCTGGGCATGGGGTCGCTTCGGGCAGCGCGGCGTGCGTACGGGTTCGCGTGGCCTGGCGGCCTTCGTCGCGATCGCCTGCGTCGGCGGCGCGCTCGCGCTAGCATGGCAGGGCGCGAACCGGACGGCACCGGCGCAGGTCGATGCGCGCGCGCCGGCCGACGACTGGCAGCCGTGGTCGAGCGCAAGGCTCGAGGCTTCGCTCGCGTCGGGCCAGCCGGTCTTCGTCGACTTCACCGCCGCCTGGTGCGTCAGCTGCCAGGCCAACAAGCTCATGGTGCTCGAAACCGAGGCCGTGCGCGAGGCGTTCGAGGCGCGCGACGTCCTGCGGCTGCGCGCCGACTGGACGCGCCAGGACCCGGCGATCACCGCCGAGCTCGCCCGCCACGGTCGCAACGGGGTGCCCCTGTACCTGCTCTACGACGGCAAGGGCGGGGCGCCGCAGGTCCTGCCCGGACTCCTGTCGACCGGCATCGTGCTCGATGCGCTCGACCGGGTGGCCCGCCGTTGATGCCGATGCGCGCGCACCGGGAGTCGCCGGCGCGCGACGGGCTTTGCTACTATCTGCCGGGGTCCCGGGGGGACCGACCGAACCCCGCGATTTCCGCAAGACCATAACAAGAGAACCCGGCGGCCCGCATGGCGCCCGGTCCGATCGCTGAGCCGAGGAGTAGAACCTATGCCCGTTGTCGCGGTACTGAATCCCAAAGGCGGTGTCGGCAAGACGACGCTCGCGACCAATCTCGCCGGATACTTCGCGGCCAGTGGCGCCCGTACCATGCTCGGCGACATCGACCGACAGGAATCCGCGAAGTTCTGGTTGCGCCTCCGGCCCAAGGGCGTGCCGCAGATCGAGACCTGGGAAGTCAACGGCGTCATGGCGCGTCCCCCCAAGGGCGTCACCCATGTGGTCCTCGACACGCCGGCGCAGATCAGCGACGGCAAGATCGCCGACATCGTCCGCGTGGCGGACAAGATCCTCGTGCCGGTCGCACCGTCCCTGTTCGACGTCGTGGCGACCCAGGAGTTCCTGCATTCGCTGCGTCGCGCCTACCCGGGTGCGGCCGAATTCCGCAAGCGCGTGCGGGTCGTCGGGATGCGCGTCGATCCGCGTACCAAGGCGGCCGACGAGCTCGCGCGTTGCCTGGCCGAAATGCAGATCGATGTCGCGGGCTACCTGCGCAACACCCACAACTACGTCCACCTCGCGGCCCATGGCCTGACGGT
>DAIMFM010000029.1:0-10842 GCA_036724585.1 Burkholderiaceae bacterium
CCCCCCCCCCCCCCCCCCCCCCCCCCCCCCCCCCCCCCCCCCCCCCCCGCCCCCGGGCGATCCGCCTCGGGTGCGCCCGACGGGCTCGAGGCTCAGGCGGCCTGGCCGCGCTGGCGCATTTCCTCGAGCACGACCTCGATGCCCTTCTTGTCGATCAGGCGCAGGCCGGCGCTGGACACCCGCAGGCGGATCCAGCGACGCTCGCCCTCGAGCCAGAAACGGCGATACTGCAGGTTCGGCAGGAAGCGGCGCTTGGTCTTGTTGTTCGCGTGCGAAACATTGTTCCCGACCATCGGGCCCTTGCCGGTGATCTGGCAAACGCGTGACATCTCGAACTCCTTGGCCGGAGGCGGTCCCGGCTCCGGCTGCCCCGGCCAGGGGCCGGAACGCATGTTGGGAATCTGCGACAGGCGCAGCAAAGCCGGTGATTCTAACCTTTGCACCGGCCGCGTGGCAAGGCGCGGGCGTGGCTCAGACGAGACCCTGCTCGGCGAAGGACAGAACACGGTTGCCCGCCACGATGAGGTGGTCGAGGACCCGGACCTCGAGCGGCTCGAGCGCCCGACGCAGCGCCTCGGTGAGCGCCCGGTCGGCATGGCTGGGCTCGGCGACGCCCGAGGGATGGTTGTGGGCGAACACCACCGCCCCGGCGTTGAGCTCGATGGCGCGACGGACGATCTCGCGGGGATAGACCGCGGTCTGCGTGAGGGTGCCCCGGAACAGCTCGTCGGCGGCGAGCAGCCGGTTGCGGCAATCGAGGAACAGGCCGACGAAGGCCTCGTGCGGCCGGTCGCGCAGCCAGAGGGTCAGGAAGGCCCGGACGGCGGCGGGCGACTGCAGGGCGTCGCCGCGGTGAAGTTCCTCGCGCAGGGTGCGCCGGGCCAGCTCGACGGCCGCCTGCAGGCTGGCCCAGCTGGCGAAGCCGACGCCCGGCGCGTCGCAGAACGACCGGCTGCCGCTCGCGACCAGCGCCTGCAGGCTGCCGAAGCGGCCGATGAGGTCGTGCGCGAGGGCGACCGCGCTGCGCCCGCGGGCCCCGCTGCGCAGCACGATGGCGAGCAGTTCGGCGTCGGACAGCGCATCGGCGCCCTGCGCCACCAGGCGCTCCCGGGGACGGGCCTCCACGGGCCAATCGGTGATCGATCGACGTGTCGGAACCCAGCAAGTTGCCGGCGGGCGAGGCGGCCCGCATCGGCCCGGATTCTTTCCTGACCCTGCATTACCGGCTCAGTCTCGCCGATGGCGGCGGGGACGTCATTAGCACCTTCGGCGGAAAGCCGGCGACCTTCCAGCTGGGCCACGGCCAGTTGGCCGAACCCCTGGAGCGACTGCTCCACGGCCTGACCGACGGCGCCCATGCCGTGTTCGACGTCGCGCCCGAGCAGGCCTGGGGCGAGCGCAATCCCGAGCTGGTGCAGCGCCTCTCGCGCGCCGTCTTCGATGCCAACGCCGATCCCGACGCCAGCTACGAACCCGGCGATGTCATCGACTTCGCCCGCCCCGACGGCGGGCGCTTTGCCGGCGTCCTCAAGTCGATCGACGACAATGGCGTGCTGGTCGACTTCAACCATCCGCTCGCCGGCCAGTCGGTCCGGTTCGAGGTCCGGATTCTCGGAGTGCTCTGATGGAAACCCTGCTCGCCCAGCCACGCGGGTTCTGCGCCGGTGTCGATCGCGCGATCGAGATCGTCGAGCGCGCGCTCGAACGCTTCGGCGCGCCGATCTACGTGCGTCACGAGATCGTCCACAACGCGCATGTCGTCAACGACCTGCGGGGCAAGGGCGCGATCTTCGTCGAGGAACTCCACGAAGTCCCGGACGGCGCGACCGTCATCTTCTCGGCGCACGGCGTCTCGCGCGCGGTTCGCGACGAGGCCCAGCGACGCGGCCTGCGGGTGTTCGACGCGACCTGCCCGCTCGTGACCAAAGTGCACGTCGAGCTGCAGAAGATGCGTCGCGACGATCGCGAGATCATCATGATCGGCCATGCGGGCCATCCCGAGGTCGAGGGAACGATGGGCCAGGCCGAGGGCGGCGTCTACCTGGTCGAGACGGTGGCCGACGTCGAGCGCCTGCAGGTGCGGGACCCGGAGCGACTCGCCTACGTCAGCCAGACCACGCTGTCCGTGGACGACTGTCGCGAGATCATCGATGCCCTGAAGAAGCGCTTCCCGACGATCGCCGAGCCGAAGAAGCAGGACATCTGCTACGCCACCCAGAACCGCCAGGACGCGGTGAAGATCATGGCGCAGCAATGCGACCTGGTGCTCGTGATCGGTTCGCCCAACAGCTCCAACAGCAACCGTCTGCGCGAGGTCGCCGCCAAGATGGGACGCGAGGCGCGGCTGATCGGTTCGGCCGCCGAGCTCGACCCGAGCTGGCTCGAGGGGCGGCAGCGGATCGGCGTCACCGCCGGGGCGTCCGCGCCCGAGGTGCTGGTGACCGAGCTGATCGAACGACTGGCGCAGCTGGGCGCCGGGCGGGTCACCGCACTGCCCGGCATCGAGGAGAACACCGCGTTCCCGCTGCCCAAGGGCCTCGTGCGCGACTGACCCGATCCGGCCGATTCAACGGACCCGTCAGAGCACGCAACCGTGGTGCGCTGACGAAACCAGCCGCACGTACTTGTCGTGGACCGAGCCGGGCCGGATCGCGCCGGTCCTTTGCGGCGGCTGCCAGTCGGCCATGCGCCGGGCGATCTCCTCGTCTGGCAGTTCGACGTCCAGCGTGCGCTTGTCGGGGTCGATCACGATGGTGTCGCCGTCGCGCACCGCCGCGATCGGCCCGCCGCGCGCCGCTTCCGGCGAGATGTGCCCGATGAGGATGCCGTGCGACACGCCGGAGAAGCGGCCGTCGGTGATCAGCGCGACGTCCTCGCCCAGCCCGCGGCCCTGGAGCTGGATCGTGAGCATCACCATCTCGGGCATGCCCGGCCCGCCCACCGGTCCGACGTTGCGCACGACCACCACGGTGCCGGGCACGATCTCGCCGGCGCGGATCGCGGCCATGGTGTCGGCCTCGGACTCGAACACGCGGGCCGTCCCGCGGAACACGCCCTTGGCGAGCGTCTTGCCCGAGAGCTTGAGGACGCAGCTCTCGGGCGCGATGTTGCCCTTGAGCACGCTGATGTGGTGGTTCGGCGCCGCGATCGGGCGGCTCACCGGGAAGACCACGTCCTGCTCGCCGAGCGCCTCGATCGCGGGGACATCGGCGAGGTTCTCGGCCAGGGTCCGGCCCGTGACCGTCATCACGTCGCCGTGCAGCAGGCCTTGGCGCAGCAGTTCCTTCATCACGACGGGAACTCCGCCCACGGCATGCAGCGCCGCCATCGCGTAGGGCCCGTGCGGCTGCAGGTTCGCGATGAGCGGGATGCGCTCGCCGACCGCCTGGATCCGCTCGATCGTCACCGGCACCTGCGCCTCGCGCGCGACGGCGAGCAGGTGCAGGTACATGTTCGTCGAGCCACCCATCGCGTAGGCGGTGGCGATGGCGTTCTCGAAGGCGCGCTCGGTCATGATGTCGCGCGGCCGGATGCCGGCCTCGATGAGCCGGAACAGCGCATCGACGGAAGCGCGGGCCTGTGTGCGGACGTCGTCGTGCACCGGGCTGCCGGCCTGGTAGTCGGCGGCATGCGAGGCCCCGCGCGGCAGCATCATGCCGATCGCCTCGGCGATCGTGCTCATCGTGTTCGCGGTGAACATCGCGCCGCAGGTGCCGCTGCCGGGCATCACGTTGCGCTCGACCTCGAGGAAGGCGTCGACCGGAATCCGGCCGGCCTCGTGGGCGGCGCGCGCCTCGGCATAGTCGAGGATGGTCAGGTTGTTCCCCTTGCCGGCCCAGGGTTGCACCGAAACCCGGCCCGGGGACGACGTACCGGGATAGAGCACCAGCCCGAAGGCATTGGTGCGCGCCAGCGGCATCAGCGCGGCCGCGCCGGTCTTGTCGCAGCCCGAGATCACCAGCATCGCGTCGCCATGGTGGGCATGGTGGCCGATCTCGAAGCAGTCGGCGACCGTGTCACGCGACACCAGGCTGTAGCCGGCGGTGGGCGTGCCCTGCGTCAGCGCGTCGGATACCGCCGGCGCACCGACCACCAGGCCCTGGCCGCCATGCTGGTCGACCAGCGTGGTGAGCAGGTCGGCGAGTTCGCGTACCCGGTTGTTGCAGCGATGGGCGTTGGTCCAGGCGGCGGCGATCGTGACCACCGCGCGCACGTTGCCGGCGCGGTCCGGATCGAAGCCGGCGGCGCGAAGTTCGACGCGCGAGCGCTTCCAGAAGATGCTGCTGTCCTGCGTCACGGGCGGCCTCCGGAATCGTCGTCGAGACTGACCACGACGGCGGCGTTGGCGATCAGGATCGCGTCGTCGCCCCGTTCGGCCGGGATCTCCAGCCCGCCGGGGACCGCCTTGACGGTGACCTTGCCGTAGGGCAGCTCGGACGCGACCGCCCCGACATCCACCGCGGCGGGATCGGGCACCCCGATCGTGACGTCGACGTACATGTCGTGCGGCGTCTTGCCGAGCATGCGGAAGAACCCGAGGCTGCTGTGGCGGATCGCATCGGAGACCGCCCGCCGGGCGGCCTTGGTGGCGTCGCGGCCGTGGACATCGACGCCCATGCCCATTTCGGTGATGCAGCGAATGCGTGTCATGTTATCCGTTTCTAAGGAAACGCTTGTTGTTGCATTTGCAACGTCGCGCTATATAATAGGTCCAATATGAGTTTTCCATGAGGAGTCAGGCATGTCGGCCGCAACCGAGCGGGAAAACACCGCCGCGCAGGACCGCGGCGCACTGGCCCGCATGGTGATGAAACTGTTCGAACACTGGCAGCTCGGCACCGAGGACCAGGCCGCCCTGCTCGTCATCGCCGCCAGCAACCGGGCCGCGCTGGCCCGCTACCGCCGGGGCGAACCCATCGGCACCAGCCGCGACCAATACGAAAGGGTGGGCCATCTGCTGGGCATCCACAAGAGCCTGCGCCTGCTGTTTCCCCGCAACCGGGATCTCGCCTACCGCTGGATGACGACGCGCAACAAGGCTTTCGACAACCTCACGCCGGTCGAGGTCATCAAGGAATGGGGCTTCGCCGGCGTGCTGATGGTACGAGCCTACCTCGACCGGGCCCGCGGCAATTGAGGCTCTTCGCCGAAATCTCGCTCGCGGACATCGACCGGGATGTCGCGCGCAACATCGTCTCGCTGGGGCGCTCGCAGGACCTCTTCGACGACCTGTCCGACGATCCGGCCGACTGGCTGCTCGCGCAGGCGATGGAGGCAGAGGTCAAGCCGCCCTCGTATCGTTCCGCGATGCCGCTCATCGACCGCCCCTTCGAGGACGCCGACTGGTTCAACGCGATCGCCTGGCCCTTCCGGCACTGGCAGGCGAGCCGGTTCTCGGACGGCTCGCATGGCGTCTGGTACGGCTCCGACACGGTCGAGACCACGGTCCACGAATCCGCCTATCACTGGCACCGCGGGCTGCTCTCCGACGCGGGCTTCGAGAACGAGTCGGTCGTCGCCGAGCGCAAGGTCTACTGGGTGGGCTGTACCGCGGCCCTGCTGGATTTCCGGCGGGCCACGGCCGGCCATCCACAACTGCTGCATCCGAACGACTACTCGTTTACCCAGGCCGTGGGCGCGCGCATCCATCGCGAAGGGCACCCGGGCCTGCTGATCCAGTCGGTCCGCCGGCCGGTCGGCGAGAACGTGGCCGTGTTCAATCCGGGCGTACTGTCGAACCCGCGCCTGAACTGCCAGCTCGCCTACCGCCTGGAAGGCGAGCGCATCCTTGTCGAGAAGCAGCCCGGCACGACCTGGTTCGAGCTGGACGTGAAGGCGCTCGGGGGCTGAAGGCCGGCGCTGCAGGCAGTGTGTTGCAGGGCGGGCGGATCGGCGCGCGAGGCATGGCCGGTCAAGACCGTGACTGCCGCCTGGCTGCGCCGGGGTCGTCGAGCTCGGCGCGCAGCCGGGGCAGGCATTCCGGATTCGTCCTGCCGATGAAGGCGATCAGGCCTTCGCGCACGCGGCAGCGCAGGTCCCAGGCCTGCCCCGAACTGGCGGCGCTGACCAGGGCGCGCAACTGCATCGACTGCGTTCCGCCCTCGACCACCTGGAGGATCGCCACCCGCCCATCCCAGTCCGGGTCGTCGCGGCACAGGCGCTCGAGCTCCTCGCGCAACGGCGCGAGCGGCAGCCGGAAGTCGACCCAGAGCATCACCGTGCCGAGCAGTTGCGCGGAGCGGCGGGTCCAGTTCTGGAAGGGATTCTCGATGAACCACTGCAGCGGGACGACCAGCCGGCGGTCGTCCCAGATGCGGATCACGACGTAGGTGCCGCGGATCTCCTCGACCCGTCCCCACTCGCCTTCGACGATGAGCACGTCGTCGATCCGGATCGGCTGGGTGAGCGCGATCTGCAGTCCGGCGATCAGGTTGCCCAGCACCGGCCGGGCCGCGAAGCCGACGACGAGTCCGGCGAGGCCGGCCGCCGCCAGCAGGCTCGCCCCGATCTGGCGAATGGACGGGAAGGTCATCAGGACCGCCCCGAAGGCGAGCAGCAGCACCAGGGTCTTGATGGTCCGCATCAGGACGAGCGACTGCGTCCGCACGGTTCGCGCCTGCAGGTTGTCGACCACGTCCACCGGCCAGCGCACTTCCATCGCGCGCTGGAAGCCGTCGGCCAGTCGCAGTCCAAGCCAGCCGAAGAGCAGGACCAGCACGATCGCGAGCCAGTGACGGATCGTCGATGCGACGTTGCCGGCCGGCATCGTGCTGGCGGCCGACATCACGAAGACGAGGGGAACGATCAGGCTGCCGGGGGCGCGGGCCCGCTCGAGGAACGCACGCGGCACCGGCTTGCGCGCGATGGTGCGGCGGACCAGCCAGACGGCGATCGCGTAGAGTGCCGTGCCCACGAGCGCCGCGAGGAGGGCGGACCACAGGAAGGGCCACCAGGGATCGAGCCGGCTCTGCACGGCATCGACTGCGGCGGGCAAGTCCGGGAGATCCATGCCGCTGCGCGGGCAGGATTCGCGCCCGTGTTCGCGCCCGTGCGGATCGCTTCGGTCCGGCCTCGCGCTTGCGTCGATCGCCCGAGGCCGGAGAATCGCCGGGACGAACGCAATCGCCGGGACGAACGCGGACGGCCCTCGCGATGCGGCCGGGACGCAGTGTTCGCCAGCACACCATGGAGGGGACGAGGAATGGCAGGCAACGAACTGATCCGCATGGGCGCGACCGAGGCCGTATCCCGGCTGCGCCGCCGGGAGATCACGCCGCTGGAAATGGTCGATGCCGCTGCTGCGCGCATCGAGGAGGTCGACGGCAAGGTGAACGCGCTGCCCATCCGCTTCATCGAGCAGGCGCGCGAGGCGGCGCGCCGGTTCATGGATCGCAGGCCACCACAAAATCCGCCGCGAGGCTGGCTCGCGGGGCTGCCCCTGGCGGCGAAGGACTACAACGACGTCGCAGGACAGAGGACGACGTTCGGCTCGCCGATCTTCGCCGATACCGTCGCATCGGCCAGCGACCACACTGTCACGACCCTCGAGGCGAGCGGCGGCATCTTCATGGCGAAGTCGAACGTCCCCGAGTTCGCCGGTTCGAACACGTTCAATCCCGTGTTCGGCGCCACCCGCAACCCGTGGAACCTGGCCATGACGGCCGGCGGATCCTCGGGTGGCGCGGCCGCGGCGCTGGCCTCGGGCACGCAGTGGCTCGCCATGGGCAGCGACCTCGGCGGGAGCCTGCGCATCCCCGCCAGCTATTGCGGCATCGTCGGCATGCGCCCTTCGGTCGGACGCGTACCGAGGGGCAGCGGGTTGCCGGCCTTCGACCCCTTGTGGGTCGAGGGCCCGATGGCGCGCAACGTCGCCGATCTCGCGCTGATGCTCGATGCGCTCGCGGTCCCGCATCCGCACGACCCCCTGGCAATGCCGGCGCCGGACGTCGCCTTCACCGCGGCGGTGGCGGCGCCCAGGCCGCCGCGCCGGGTCGGGTTCACGCCCAACCTGGGCCTGTCGGCGGTCGATCCCGAAGTGGCCGACACCTGCCGCGCCGCGGCCATGCGCCTGGGCGCGGCGGGCACCGTCGTGGAGGAGGCCTGCCCCGATTTCGCGGGTTCGATCGATACCTTCCAGACACTGCGCGCGCTGCTCTTCGCCGGCCTGCGGGGCGAGCTGCTCGCGACCGAGCGCGAGCGCATCAATCCCTCGATCATCTGGAACATCGAGAAGGGACTGAAGCTCGGCGTCGACGAGATCATACGGGCCGAGCGCGAGCGGACCGCGCTGTACCATCGCGTCGCGGCGTTCTTCGACCAGTACGACCTGTTGCTGTGCCCGACCGTGGCCGTTCCCCCGTTTCCCGTCGAACAGGCCTATCCGACCCGCATCGGCGACGAAGAGCTCAGCAGCTACATCGACTGGATGTACCTGACCTTCGTCGTGACGCTGACCGGATGCCCGGCGCTGTCGCTGCCCTGCGGCTTCACCCGGTCCGGCATGCCCGTGGGCCTGCAGCTCATCGGCCGCTCGCGCGGGGACGCGGCGGTGCTGGCGGCCGCGGCACTGCTCGAGGGCGAATTCGGGATCGCCGGCCGCCTGCCCATCGACCCGATCGGGGCCGCCGGCGCGGGCGGGGCGCCCGGGTCGGTCTGATACAATCGGCCCCCGTTCGCCGTTGTAGCTCAGTTGGTAGAGCAACTGATTCGTAATCAGTAGGTCGGAGGTTCGACTCCTCTCAACGGCACCAGTCGTTCAGCCCGCAGCTCGTCGAGCGCCAGCTGTGGATGCGGGTAGCGCAGCCGCGCGCGCAGCTCGCGCAGGATGCGCCGGTTCGAGATGCGCCGCGACTCGGCCATGAAGGACCACATGGCCGGCGACACATGCTCGCGGATCGTCGCGCGCGGCAGCCGTGGCGGGCGCGGCAGGCCGGTGGCCTCCGCGACCCGGTCGAACCAGTCGCCCATGCGCAGCTCCGCGGAATCGACCGCGTTGTAGACGCGGCAGTTGCCGGCCCGGAACAGGGCTAGCCAGAGCAGCTGCGCCAGGTCGTCGGCATGGATATGGTTGGAGTAGTTGTCCTCGGTCGCGACGAGCGCCGGCGTGCCCCTGCGCAGGCGCTCGAGCGGCAACCTGTCGTGGGCATAGATGCCCGGCACCCGCAGCAGGGCGACGCGCGCCCGCCCGCGTCGCGCCAGCGCCCGTAGCTGGCGCTCGCCGCTGGCGCGACGATGGGCGCGCTCGCTGCGCGGCGCGATCGGTCGCGTCTCGTCGAAGCGGGCGCCGGCGGCATCGCCATAGACGCCCGTGGTCCCGCAGTACACCAGCATCGGGGCGCGGCCCCGGTGGGCGGCCGCGCCGATCGCCGCGGCGAGGCGTCGGGTCCGCCCGTCGGTGAGTCCTGTGGTCGCGGGCGGTGCGAGATGCACGATGCGGGTGGCCAGGCCCGCGATGCGCCGGGCGGATCGCGGGGTGTCGAGATCGATCGCGAGCGGCACGGCGCCGAGCGCGCGGATCGCCGCGAGCGAGGCACCGCTGCGCGCGGTCCCGATGATCCTCCAGCGCTCGCCCAGTCGCTCCAGCAGGCTCGCCGCAAGCCGGCCGCCGACGTCGCCGCAGCCGACCAGCAGCAGGCGGGGACGGCGCAAGCGTCGTGGCAGCACCGGTGGCAGGGCGGATTTCCTCATCGGGCGATAATGTCGGTCCGGGCAGGCAACCCGGGCAATGATACGGAGCAGGAACACTCAGGCGATGGGTTTCAGGGTCACGGTACTGCCGAGCGGCCGCGAGTTCGACGCGGGCGAGGACGAAAGCATCCTCGATGCCGCGCTGCGCGAGGCGGTGGTCATGCCTTACGGCTGCAAGGACGGGATCTGCGGTACGTGCAAGGCGCGGGTAGTCGAGGGCGAGGTGGAGCAGGGCCCGCATTCGCCGGCCGCGCTCAGCGAAGACGAGCGTGCGGCCGGCTTCGCGCTGGTGTGCTGCGCCAGCGCGCGCTCGGCGCTGGTGGTCGAAGCCCGACTGGTGGCGGGCGTCGGCGACATCCCGCTGCGCAAGCTGCCGTGCCGCATCAATGCGGGCGAACGCGTCGCGGAGGACGTGGCGGTCCTGCGCCTGCAGCTGCCGGCGGGGCAGTCCCTGCGCTATCTCGCCGGCCAGTACATCGAGCTGATCCTGCGCGACGGGACCCGGCGTTCCTACTCGATGGCCACTGCGCCGGGCGAGACCGACACGCTCGAGCTGCACGTCCGGCACCTGCCGGGCGGGCGCTTCACCGATGCGCTCTTCGGCGTATCGAGTCCCGCCATCAACGTGCGCGACATCCTTCGCCTGGAAGGGCCGATGGGCACCTTCTTCCTGCGCGAGGACGGCGAGGCGCCGATCGTGTTGCTGGCGAGCGGTACCGGCTTCGCGCCGATCAAGGCGATCGTCGAGCAGGCGCTCGCACAGGGGGCGTCGCGCCCGATGACGCTGTACTGGGGCGGACGCCGGCCGGGCGACCTCTACATGAACGAGCTTGCCGAGGACTGGGTCGCCACCATCCCCGGGTTCCGCTACGTGCCCGTGGTCTCCGATGCGCGGCCGGAAGACGGCTGGGAGGGCCGCCGCGGCCTGGTGCACGAGGCCGTGATGGCCGATCTCCCCGACCTGTCGGGACATCGAGTCTATGCCTGCGGTTCGCCGGCGATGGTCGACGCCGCCCGCGACGATTTCATCGCGCGCTGCGGCCTGCCGGCCGATGCCTTCTTTGCCGATGCGTTCGTCACCGCGGCCGATGCCGCCCGGGTCGGATGAGGGCCGTCACCGCGACATCGCCCGGGCATCGCCCTGCCGGCAGCATG
>DAIMFM010000029.1:10852-17681 GCA_036724585.1 Burkholderiaceae bacterium
AACGGCTTCCCCTCGGGCTGCTACCGGCAGTTCCTCGAGGCGCTCGGCCGGTACGCCGATGTGATCGCGCCGCCGGCGCTCGATACGCCGCCGGGAATGCGCCCGCGCCTGCGCTGGCCCGAGATGACCCGGCAGGTGATCATCGAGGTGCGCCGTGCCTCCGAGCGAGCCGGCCCCGTCTGCCTCGTCGGGCACTCGATGGGCGGCTACCTGTCGCTCATGGCCGCCGCGCGGCTGCCGTCCCATGTCAGCCACGTCGTCCTTGTCGATTCGCCGATCGTGGCCGGCTGGCGCAAGTCGATCTTCGAGACGCTCAGGCTCGCCGGCCTGTCGGGCCGGGGTGGCCCGGCACCCGTGGCGGCGCGCCGGCGCGACCGCTGGGCTTCGCCCGAACTCGCGCACGAGTACTTCTCGGCGAAGGCGTTCGTGCGCGACTGGGCGCCCGGGGTGCTGGAGGACTTCCTCGCCCACGGCCTGGCGGCCGGCCAGGACGGCACCATGTCGCTGCGCATCGCCCGCGAGGCCGAGCGCGACATCTACGCCAACCTGCCGGCGCACCGGATCCATGCCGCCTTCCGGGCGCTGCGGGCGCACGGCGAGATCTCGATGCACATGATCGCCGGGGCCCGCTCCCGGGAGACCGACATGGCCGGGCGTGCAACAAACCGGCGGCTGTTCGGCGCGCACTGGCACGAGCTGCCGACCGGACACCTCGTGCCGATGGAGCAGCCGCTTGCGTGCGCCGAGCTGGTCGCCCGCTGCATCGGCGCGTCCGACGAGCCGCCGGCCGCCGGCGTCGGCGCGGGCGTCGGCGCGGCGACGCACGCTTGACGCGGCCGGGCCGAATCCTTCCAATACATCAAACCCCCGAAGGATCCGGCCCCGATGAGCACCCAGCCCGCACCGCGCAATCCCTTCAAGGCCGCCATGGCGGCGCTCGAGCTCCGCTACGGGCTGTGGCTCGGCCTGGGCAGTCCGTACACGGCGGAGATCGCGGCCGGGGCGGGCTTCGACTGGCTGCTCATCGACAACGAGCATGCGCCCAACGACCTACGCTCGACGCTCGGCCAGCTGCAGGCGATCGCCGGCTACGGCTCGCATCCGGTGGTGCGCGTGCCGGTGGGCGACGTTGCCCTGATCAAGCAGATGCTCGACATCGGCGCCCAGACGCTGCTGGTGCCGATGGTCGACACACCGGAGCAGGCCGCGCAGATGGTGGCCGCCACCCGCTATCCCCCGGCCGGCATACGGGGCGTCGGCGGCGGGATCACCCGCGCCGCGCGCTGGAACCGGCGCCCGCACTACCTGCAGGAGGCCAACGACGAGGTCTGCCTGCTGGTGCAGGTCGAGACCGTGACCGCCATCGACAATCTCGATGCGATCGTCGCGATCGACGGGATCGACGGCATCTTCTTCGGCCCCGCCGACCTGTCCGCATCCATGGGCCTGCTCGGGCAGCCGGCGCATCCGCGGGTGCGTTCCCTCATCGGCGAATCCATGCGACGGGTGCGTGCGGCGGGCAAGGCCCCGGGGATCATCTGCGCCGACAGCGAGCTCGCGAAGTACTACATCGACTGCGGCGCCTGCTTCGTCGCCCTGGGGGTCGACGCCGCCATTCTTTCCGGCGCGCTCGATACTCTCGTCAGGCGCTGGAAGGCCTGAGGCCCGCGGCCTCGCATCCGGGCGCCCATGCGCCCCGGACGCGGAGCCGCTAGTCGGTGGCGAGGCGCCAGCCGAAGTACACCAGTCCGATACCCGCCAGTTTCGAGCCGATCGACGCGAGCGCCGGATGCCGGCCAAGGCTGCGCGCGAGCCCGTTGCCGGCCAGCACGAGCAGCGAGCCGTAGGCCAGGGTGAGCGCCATGACGGTCGCGAGCATCAGCGCGAAGGTGCTCGCCCCCTGGAAGCGTTGCGGATCGATGAACAGCGGGAAGAAGGCCATGTAGAACATGATGGCCTTCGGATTGACGAGCGTGATCAGGAAGGTCTGCCGGAAGAAGCGGCGGTGGTCGATGCGCAGCAGCAGGCCGCCGTCGAAGTGGCCCGGCCGGCGCAGGAGCAGCTGCAGGCCCACCCACGCCATGTAGCCGGCGCCGAGGTACTGGGCCATCCGGAAGAGGGCGGGGTGTGCCTGCATCAGCGCGGCCACGCCCGCCAGCGCGAGCAGGATCAGCATCAGGTCGCCCGCGATGATTCCCGCCACCGATGCGTAGCCGCCGCGCAGGCCTCCCTGGGCGGCCGACGCCAGCACCGCGAAGGTGCCGGGGCCGGGCAGCATCAGGAAGACGAGGACGGCCGCGGCGAAGGCCGGGTAGTCGGTGATGCCGAGCATGGCGATCGTCGCCGACCCTTCAGGCGGCGCCCTCCTCGCCCAGGTAGGCCGCGCGCACCCGGGCATCGTCCAGCATCTCGCGGGCGGGGCCCGCCATGATGACGAGACCCGATTCCATGACGTAGCCGCGGTCGGCCGCCTCGAGGGCGAGCTTCGCGTTCTGTTCGACGAGCAGGATGGTCACGCCCCGGGCGGCAACCTCGCGCACCACTTCGAAGATCCTCTCCACCATCAGCGGTGACAGTCCCATCGACGGCTCGTCGAGCAGCAGGAGCTTCGGGCGCGACATCAGCGCGCGCGCCATCGCGAGCATCTGCTGCTCGCCGCCAGACAGGGTGCCGGCGAGCTGGTTCGAGCGTTCGCGCAGGCGGGGAAAGGATTCGAACATGCGCTCGATGTCCTCGCGGATGCCGGCCTGGTCGCGGCGGGTGAACGCGCCCATGTGGAGGTTCTCGAGGATGCTCATCCGGGCGAACACGCCGCGGCCTTCGGGGACCATCGCGAGGCCCCGCTCGACGAGCCGGTAGGGCGATTCACCGACGATGGAGCCGCCCTGGTACTCGATGTTCCCGGACAGTGGCGCGAGCATGCCGGTGATCGCCTTCAGCGTGGTGGTCTTGCCCGCGCCGTTGGCCCCGATGAGCGTGACGAGCTCGCCGTCGAAGACTTCCAGGGAGATGCCCTTGACCGCCCGTATGCCGCCATAGGCAACGGCGAGGTCGTCCACGCGGAGCATGGGTGCGGCGCCGGGATCAGGCATGGCCGACTCCGAGGTAGGCCTCGATCACCGCCGGGTTCTTCTGCACTTCGGCGGGCGTCCCGCTGGCGATCTCCTTGCCGTAGTCGAGCACGGTAACGCGGTCGCACAGGCCCATCACCAGCTTCACGTCGTGCTCGATCAGGAGGATGGTGCGGCCGTCCCCGCGGATGCGCTCGAGCAGCCTGCGCAGCGCGAGCTTCTCGGTGGCGTTCATGCCGGCGGCGGGCTCGTCCAGGGCGAGCAGCAGCGGGTCCGTCGCCAGGGCGCGGGCGATCTCGAGCCGCCGCTGGTCGCCATAGGACAGCGTGTTGGCCTGGTAGTCCGCGAAGCGCTCGATGCCGACGTAGGCGAGCAGCTCGCGCGCGCGCTCGCGGATGGCGGCCTCCTCGCGACGCTCGAACGGCGTCTTGAGCACCGCCCGCCAGACGCCGGAGCGGGTGCGGACATGGCGGCCCACCGAGACGTTCTCGAGCGCGGTCATCTCGCCGAAGAGCCGGATGTTCTCGAAGGTGCGGGCGATGCCGGCCTCGGCCACCTTGTGTACCGCGCTCGGCTGGTAGGGCCGGCCGTGCAGGCTGAAGCTGCCGGCATCGGGAACGTAGAGGCCCGTGATGACGTTGAAGAATGTCGTCTTGCCGGCGCCGTTGGGCCCGATGAGGCCGTAGATCTGGCCGCGGTGGATCCGGATGCCCACGCCGGACAGGGCCTGCAGGCCACCGAAGCGCTTGTCGACGCCGGCGACCTCGAGGATCGGGGCGTCCGTGGCGTCCGTGGGTCGCGCTTGCATCGGCCTTCCCTATCCGCGTTCGGGCGCGAGCGGTCCCGGCGCTGCGCCCTGGAGCCGACCGATCGGCAGCTCGCCCGTGCCGCCGCCTCCCCGGGTGCCGCCGTCATCGCTGTCGCCCGGGGGGCCGTCGCCGCCCGTTTCGCCCGGCAGTGCGGCGCGCTCGCCATGGCGCGGTGGTGGCCACAGGCCCTTGGGCCGGATCAGCATGATCGCGACCATCGAGCCGCCGAACAGCAGCATGCGCAAGGCCTCGGTCGGAACCAGCTCCTCGCCGAAGAGGAAGATCTGCGACGGCTTGGCCACGATCCGCAGGGCCTCCGGGATCGCATAGAGCAGGATCGCGCCGAGCACGACACCCGGCACGTGACCCATGCCGCCCAGGACCACCATCGCGACGATCTGGATCGATTCCATCAGGACGAAGCTCTCGGGCGAGATGAAGCCCTGGAAGGCCGCGAACATGGACCCCGCCACCCCGCCGAAGGTGGCGCCCATGGCGAAGGCGAGCAGCTTGATGTTGCGGGTGTTGATGCCCATCGCCTTGGCGGCCACCTCGTCCTCGCGGATGGCCATCCAGGCGCGCCCGATGCGCGAATCCTGGAGGCGGATCGACACGATGATGATCGCGATCGCCAGCGCCAGGAACAGGTAGTAGTACAGGTGCAGGCGGTTGAACTCGATGCCGAGGAACTCGAGCGAGCGTGGCATGGGCACGCCGGCGATGCGGATCGGGTCGATGCCGGTGATGCCCTGCGGCCCGTTGGTGATGTTGACCGGGGAGTTCAGGTTGTTGAGGAAGATCCGGATGATCTCGCCGAAGCCCAGTGTGACGATCGCGAGGTAGTCGCCACGCAGTTTCAGCACCGGTGCGCCGAGCAGCACGCCGAAGAAGGCCGCGACCGCGACGCCGAGCGGCACGATCAGCCAGATGTCGGCATGCAGGCCGTTCGGGAAGAGGCGGGCGATCCACTCGAACTGCTCGGTCAGGTGCGGCGACGCGAGCAGGGCGTACATGTAGGCACCGACCGCGTAGAAGGCCACGTAGCCGAGGTCGAGCAGTCCGGCAAAGCCCACCACGATGTTCAGGCCCAGCGCGAGCATCACGTAGAGCAGCGCCATGGCCATCATGCGGACCCAGAAGTTGCCGAGCAGTTCGCCGGCCGCCAGCGGGAGCACGAGCAGGACGAGGCCGACGCCGGCGGCCGCGACGAAGGCCGCGACGGGGTTGGCCGACAGGCCGGGGAAGAAGCTGCGGATCATGCCCGGTCCGCGACCCGTTCGCCCATGATGCCGGACGGGCGCAGCAGCAGTACGAGGATCAGGACGATGAAGGCGAAGATGTCCTGGTAGTGGCTGCCGAAGAAGTTGTTGGTGAGCGGCCCGATGTAGCCCGCACCCAGGCTCTCGATCACGCCCAGCAGGAGCCCGCCGATCATGGCGCCGGTGATGTTGCCGATACCGCCCAGCACCGCGGCGGTGAACGCCTTCAGGCCCGGGATGAAGCCCATCGAGAAGTGGACGATGTTGTAGTTGAGGGCGACGAGAAGGCCCGCGACGGCGGCCAGCGCGGCACCGATGGCGAACGTCAGCGCGATCACCATGTTGGCGTTGACGCCCATGAGGCCCGCGATCCGCGGGTTCTCGGCGGTGGCCCGCATGGCGCGGCCGAGGCGGGTCTTGTTCACCATGAGGCTGAGCGCGGCCATCATCACGGCCGCCACGCCGAGCACCAGCAGCTGCTTGGGCGCGAGCGATGCGCCGCCGATGGCGACCGGCTCGGTCGGCAGCAGGTCGGGAAACGAATGCGGGTTGGGCGACCAGATGATCATCGCCAGGGTCTGGAGCACGATCGACATGCCGATCGCGGTGATGAGCGGACTCAGCCGCGGCGCGTTGCGCAAGGGGCGGTAGGCGAGGCGCTCGATCGCGAGCGAGAGGATGACGCAGGCGGGAATGGCCGCCAGCAGCGCGACCACCATCTGCAGCGGCCCCGGGAGCAGGGCGATGGCCGGGACCTGGATCACGGTGAGGGCGACCATGGCACCGATCATCAGGACTTCGCCGTGGGCGAAATTGATCAGCTGCAGGATGCCGTAGACCATCGTGTAGCCGAGCGCGACCAGGGCATACACGCTGCCGAGCACGAGACCGTTGAGGACCTGCTGCAGCAGGATGTCGAAGTTGAACAAGGGCCGCAATCTCCTCGGTCGCCGCGCGCTCTTCTGGCCTTCACCGGTCACGGTCGCAGCGCATTGTCGCCTGCAGGCAAGTCGCGTGCCATCGGGAATGTCACCGATTCGCGACACCCGCGCAAACGTTCCGGTTCCGGGCAACAGGCAAAAAAATGCCCCGGACGAACCGGGGCAAACCAGCCAGGGAGGAAAACTACGATGGCTGGAAGAGGAGGGTTACTGCCGCCGCCCGTTCAGGCTAGCGGCACGCATTCGACTGTATCGGTAGCGGCAGGCCGGCGCCGTGTGCCGCGGATTGGCGGCGCCCATGTTCGGATGATCGGAACGGGCGCGTCGCATGGTGTGTGGGGGAGGATCCTGCCTGCAATGAAAAAGGGGGCGCGAACGCCCCCATTGTAGAACCGGAACCCTCGGTCCGAGAGAAAATTCTTTATTTACATAGAGTTACAGACTGAGAATCCATTTCACGAGAGTCTCGGCCTCTTCCTCGGACACCTGCGGGTTGGCCGGCATGGGGATCTGCCCCCAGATGCCGACACTGCCCTTGCGCACATGCTCGACGAGCTTGGGAATGGCCGATTCGTCCGACTTGTACTTGGCGGCGACGTCCTTGTAGGCGGGGCCGATCAGTTTCTTGTCGACCGCATGGCAGGCCATGCAATTCTTCTTCTTGGCGAGGTCGGCATTCGCATACGCCGTTCCGGTGAGCGTTGCGAGTGTGGCGGCCACCGCAATGGAAATGACTGCTTTCATGGATC
>DAIMFM010000030.1:0-17492 GCA_036724585.1 Burkholderiaceae bacterium
GAGAGGAAGGCGACGTCGGACAGGGCGGGAGCCTCGACGTGGATTTCCTCGCTGCCGCGCTGGATGACGACCTCGTTGGCGGAAACCGCCTTGAGCTTATGGTTGTCGTCGATCCGCATCCCGACGCCGAAGGCCTGCGGCGGCCGGCCTTCGACCGAGATGACGGCCGCGCCGCGCTCGTTGTCGGCGATCACGCCCAGCACCTTGAAGTTCGAGGAGATCGCCTGGGCGACCGGCGCATCGTTGCCACCGGCCCGGCCGAACAGGGTCTGGGCGGGTCCCAGGGAAGTGACCGTCTCGGCTGCCGCCAGGGAGCCCGAGGGTGCGATGCGCACCGGCGGCTCGAACAGGCGCAGCGCCCAGTACGCCACGATGGCGCAGAGCAGCGCGAACAGGAGGATCGAGAGGAGCCGCGGGGCCCAACGAGCGCCGCTGGCCGACGGAAACAGGCGCATGAACGGCCGGTAAGGGGGTCGGGTGCGCTGCTATCATAACGCGTCTTCGAATCGCCTCCCCGGGAGTTTTATGCAGCGCATCCTGCGCCACGAGCGCGGTTTCACGCTGATCGAGATCATGGTGGTCATCGTGATCCTCGGCGTGCTTGCGACCCTGATCGTTCCCCGCGTCATGGACAAGCCCGACCAGGCCCGCGTGACGGCCACCAAGTACGACATCGGCAACATTCTCCAGGCGCTCGACCAGTACCGGCTCGACAACAATCGTTACCCGACCACGGAACAGGGCCTGGCGGCGCTGGCCCAGAAGCCCACGGTCGATCCGATCCCGAACAACTGGAAGCAATACCTCAAGGCGCCGCCCAAGGACCCCTGGGGCAACCCGTACCAGTACATGCACCCGGGGATCAACGGGGATATCGATGTCTTCAGCTTCGGCGCCGACGGCAAGGCCGGCGGCGAGGGCAACGACGCCGACATCGGATCCTGGCAACTGAATCGGTGAAGCGCGTGCGCCGGCGCAGCGCTGGCTTCACGCTGATCGAGCTGATGGTCGCGATCCTGATCGCGGGCATCCTCATGACGGTGGTCGGCCTGTCGGTGCGCGGCGCCGACCGTTCCCTGCAGTTCGAGGCCGACCGCGTCGGCCAGCTTCTCGCGCTCGCGCGCGAGGAGGCCCAGGTGCGCGGCGCGCGTATCCGCTTCGAGGCCGACAGCAGCGGCTACCGGTTCATCATCCGCCGCCAGGGGAAATGGGTCCCGATCCTCGACGACCGGGACCTGCGCGCGCGCGAATGGGCGGGCCCGACCCAGCTGGGCCTGCAGCGGGCCGATGGCCGCAGGGTGATCGAGTTCGGTCGCGATGCAGTGGATTCGCCCTTCGTGCTGGTGTTGTCGCGCGACGGCCGCGAACACCGGATCCTCGCCAACGGCCTCGGCCACTTCGAGGTTCAGTAGGATGTCTGCCAGGAGCCGCCGGATGTTCTCCAGGGGCCGCCGCGGCTTTACGTTGATCGAGGTGCTCGTCGCGCTCACGATCACCGCCATCGCGCTCATGGCGGCGCTGCGCGCCACGGCGGTGCTGCGCAACAGCAGCAACGACCTGCGCGCCCGCACCTTCGCCCAGTGGAGCGCCGAGAACCGCCTCAGCGAGATCCGGGTGGCGGGCCTCTTTCCCACCGTCGGGGTGCGCCGGTTCGATTGTTCGCAGGGCTACGTCGTACTGCAGTGCGTGGAGGATGTGAAGGCCACCCAGAGCCCCTTCTTCCGGCAGGTCGAGCTGAGCGTGGTCGACACCCAGGGGCACCGGCTCGCGCATCTCGTCGGTTTCGCGGTGCGAGGCCTGTGATGCGCCTGCCGCGCCGCGCCGCCGGGTTCACCCTCCTCGAGCTGCTCGTCGCCGTCGCGCTGATGGCGATCCTCGCGGTGCTGTCGTGGCGCGGGCTGGATTCCGTGCTGGCGAGCCGTGCGCACATCACGACGCACACCGACGAGACGCGCGCGATCTCGGTGCTTTTCTCCCAGCTCGACGAAGACCTGCGGCGGGCCTGGCCGCTGCGCCATCTCGATGCGCTCGGGCGGCGTCCGGTGGCCTTCGTTCGCGACGACGTCGACGGCCCGATCCGCATCGATCTCCTGCGCGAGGCGCCGGTCGATTCACCGATCCGCTTCGAACGCGTCGTCTATCGCCTGCGCGACGGCCTCATCGAGCGCGGATTCGGTCCGTGGCGGCCGGATGCGGACGTCGAACCGCTGCCGCAGGTCTGGCAACCGCTGCTGGCCGGTGTCGATGCCATCGGCTGGCGCGCCTGGCTGGTCGGGCGCAACAGCTGGCAGGACGGGCCGGCGCTGGCGTCGCTGCCACCACCGACCGGCGTCGTCACGGCCGATCGCCAGTTCGACCCGGCCGGGGTGGAACTGACCCTGCTGCGTCGCGGTGAACGGCTGCGTCGCGTCTTCGCGTTGCGGGACTGAGCATGGGGCGACTCATGACCCGGGCAAGCGAACGAGGGGCGGCGATCGTCAGCGTCATCCTGGTGGTGGCGCTGGTCTCGAGCATCGTCGCTTCCCTCTTCGTGCGCGAGCATGTCGCCATCCGCTCGGTGGCCAACCGGCAGGACCTTGCGCAGTCGCGCTGGATCGAGCGCATGGCGATCGACTGGGGCCGCTTCGTCCTGCAGGCGGACCTGCGCCTCGGTGCCGTCGATCACCACGGTGAGCTCTGGGCGACCCAGGTCGATGAAACCGTGCTCGACGAGACGGTCACCGCCGGGGCCCGCCTCGAGCAGCTTCCCCGCCTGCGCGGCCGTATCTTCGACGCGCAGGGCCTGTTCAACCTCACCAACCTCGTCGAGGCGGGCGCCCTCGGCCCGCAGGCGAGCCCGGTCCACCTGGCCGCGTTCCGGCGCCTGCTGGGCTTCCTCGACCTGCCGGAATCGCTCGCGGACCTGGCGGTGGCCCGTCTCCTGCCGACGCTGGGGCGAGTCGTCGACGGTGCCAGCATTCCACCGGAACAGCCCCGGCTGCTGCGGCTCACCGACCTGCGCGAGATCCGCGGCTTCGACGAGATGACGGTCCGGATCCTCGCCGACCATGCCATCCTGCTGCCCACGCGGACCCTGGTGAACCTCAATACGGCCACGCCGGAGGTCCTGGCGGCCTATCTCGACGTCGATCCCGCGCAGGCGCGCCAGCTGATCTCGGAACGCGGCGAGAGCTTCTACAAGGACATGCCCGATGCGCAGGCCCGGATGCGGCTCGGCGAGGACGTCGACATGAGCCTGTTTTCCGTCTCCTCGGACTATTTCCTCGTGCGCGGGATGGTACGCTTCGGCCGGATCGAGAACGAACTCATGTCCCTCCTTCATCGCAGCGGCAACACCGTCGAGGTCCAATGGCAGTATCGGCTCTGAAGCGCGGCGAGGCGGTCGTCTGGATTCCGCCGCGCGCGGTGGGCGAACGCGCGTTCGCCACCGAACCGCGGCTGCTGATCGGCCTCGCCGGCCCCGAAGGGCTCGTCGTCCAGGCGTCGAGCCTCGATGCGCTGCCCAGGCTGCGCTCGGCCCGCCTCGTCTTCGATGCGCGTGACGTCAACCTGCTGCAGGCGAAGCTGCCGCCGCTGGCGGGCGCCAGGCTGCGCCGGGCGCTGCCCAATGTGCTGGAGGATCGCCTGCTCCAGGATCCCCAGTCCTGCCTGTTCGCGCCCGGACCGGCGCTCGCCGACGGCATGCGTACCGTCGCGGTCATCGATCGCAGCTGGTTCGAGTTCGTGCTGGGCGCGTTCGAGCGCCGCGGGGTGCGCGTCACCCGGGCGATCCCGGGGCAGCTCGCCATGCCGATGCAGCCGGGCGCCGATTCCCTGATGTGCATCGGCGACGGCATCGCGCTTCGCACCGGCCGCCACGAAGGAATCGGCTGGCCGGCGTCGGAGGACTCGCGGGGCCGCGCCCTGGCGCTCGATGCGCTGCTCGCGCAGCGCTCGCTGCAGCGCGACGAGCCGCCGCCCGACCGGCTCGTGGCCTACGTTGCGGACGAGGCCTGGAGCCGGCCGCTGGCGGCTTCGGCGGCGCGTGCCGGCGCCACGCTGGCGGTCGAACCCCTCGAGGTGCCGGTCGATGACGGGATCGACCTCCTCGCCGGCCGCGAGGGCAGCGGGCTGGGGCGCCGCATGGCCGACGTCGACTGGCGCGCCTGGCGCTGGCCCGCCGGCTGGGCGGCCGCGGCGCTGCTCGCCTTCCTGGTCGGCCTCAACCTGGACTGGTACCAGATGCGCGACGAGAGCCAGCGCCTGCGCGCGGCGCTCGAGCGCGGCTTCCGCGAAACCTTCCCGCGCGTGCCGGTCGTGGTCGATCCGGTGTTGCAGATGGAACGCGAACTGGCCGGGCTGCGGGCCCGCGCCGGGCAGAGCGGGCCTGCGGATTTCGTGCCCCTGCTC
Source organism: Burkholderiaceae bacterium (assembly GCA_036724585.1). GTDB lineage: Bacteria > Pseudomonadota > Gammaproteobacteria > Burkholderiales > Burkholderiaceae_E > JAMLIN01. The sequence continues at coordinate 4,390 of DAIMFM010000030.1, forward strand.
GCGCGCTTTGCCCAGGCGCTCGGCCCCCAGGCCGCCGGCGCCATGACCGGGGCGGAGTATCGCGACGGGCGCCTGGTGGTGCAATTCATCCCGGCGCTGGTGCAGGCCGCCGGTGTGCGCGAGCAGATGGAGGAGGCCGCCCGGCGTACCGGCCTGAAGATCGAGTTCCCCCAACCCGGCGAGCCGGTCGCAACCGTGACGTCGCTCTAGGAGGAACCGGTGCTCGAATCATTCCTGGGCTGGTGGCGCGAGCGGCCCACCCGTGAACGCCGGATCCTGGCGGGCGGGGCGGGCGTCCTGCTCGTTGCCCTGGTCTGGCTGCTCGCGTTCGAACCCGCCTGGCTCGGGCGCCAGAAGCTTGCCGAGGAACTGCCGGTGCAGCGCGCGGAACTCGCCCGCATGGCGTCGATGATCGAGGAGGCCCGTGCCCTCGAATCCGCGGCCGGCGTGGCGACTGCCGGCGGCTCGGTGCGCGCGTCGCTGGAGAAATCCCTGGCCGCGGCAGGGATCGGCAATGGCGTCCAGATCGAACAGCGCGGCGATCGCTACGACCTGCGCTTTCCGGCGGTACCCTTTGCCGCCTGGATCGACTGGGTGGCGCTCGCCGTGCGCGAATCCCGGGTCAGGGTCGTCGACGTCAAGCTGACCCGTGATCCGCGCGACGGCTATGTCGCCGCCCGCCTGAGCCTGCAGGCCGGCGAGGGCGCGCGTTGAGGCCGACGCGAACCTGGCTGGCCGCCGGGGTGGCCGGCGTGCTGGCCACGCTTCTGACGCTCGCGGCCTTCGCGCCCGCGAGCCTCGCCGACGTGGCGTTGCGGGCGGTGAGCAACGGCCGGGTGGCGCTCACCGAAACCGACGGCTCGATCTGGAACGGCAGCGGCCGGCTGGTCTTCGTGGACGTGGCCTCGGTCGAAGCGGCCGAAGCCGCGGGCTCGCCCGTCCTGCCCGGCGTGGCGGTGCCCGGGCGCCTGTCATGGCACTTGCGCAAGCTGCCGCTCGTTTTCGGCCTCATCGATGCGCAGGTCCAGCTCCTGGGTATGTCGGACACCGTCCGTCTGTCGGGTAATCTGCGCGAACTGCGGGTCGCTCCCGGCCGCCTGGCGCTGCCCAGCGTCGATCTGGGCCGGCTGGGGTCGCCCTGGAATACAATCAGGCCAGCCGGTTCGCTCGAGCTCCGGTGGGACGGGCTGGTGTTTCGCGACAACGGGTTCGAAGGCAAGGTCCAGATCGACCTGCGGGGCATGGCTTCGGCCCTGACCCCGGTGCGACCGCTCGGTGACTACCGGATCGAGGTCACCGGGGACGGTGGCCGGGCCGCCTTGTCGATCCACACCTTGCAGGGCCCCCTCCGGCTCGCCGGTACGGGCACCTGGGACGCCCGGGCAGGCGTGCGCTTCGAGGCCGAGGCGTCCGCCGATGAATCCGAGAAGCAGCGCCTCGACGCCTTCCTCGGAATGATCGGCCGACGTGTCGGTGACCGAACAATCATCAAGATCGGAGCATGATCGTTCTACATCACGCCTCTCGCCTCCGGAACCTCCCTTCCCGACGCCTTGCACGCAGCCTGGTACTGGCATTGCTCGCGCTAGCCATGGTCCTGGCGTTGCCCGGCCCGGTGCGCGCGCAGAACGGCGAGGGAATCACGCTCAATTTCCGGGACGCCGACGTGGATTCCGTGATCGGCGCCTTCGGCCACCTGCTCGATCGCACGTTCATCATCGACCCCCGCGTCCGCGGCAAGCTGACGCTCGAAACCCCGGGACCGGTCAGCAAGGAGCGCGCATACCAGATGCTGCAGAGCGCGCTGCGGGTCCAGGGCTTCGCGATCGTCGACAGCGGGAACCTGTCGAAGGTGGTGCCCGAAGCCGAGGCCAAGCTCCAGTCCGGGCCGGTGAACATCGGTCGCCAGCCGAACGCGAGCGGCGACCAGGTCGTGACGCAGATCTTCCGGCTCAACTACGAGTCGGCGACCAACCTGGTGCCGGTACTGCGTCCCCTGATCGCGCCCAACAACACGATCAACGCCTATCCCAGCAACAACTCCCTGGTCATCACCGACTACGCGAGCAACCTGCAGCGCATCGCCCGGATCATCGCGACGCTCGACAATCCGGCCACGCGCCAGGTCGAGGTGGTCCATGTCAAGCACGCCATCGCATCCGACGTCGCCGTGGCGGTCAACCATCTGCTGGGCGGCGGCGGGTCCGCCCCCGGTGGCGGGCAGGGCGGCGCCCAGGCGGCGGGCCCCGGGGCGAACGATCCGGGCCAGCGGGTGATCGTCCTGGCCGACCCCCGCACCAACTCGATCCTCGTGCGGGCCTCCAGCGCCGCCAACATCAGGCTCGCGAAGTCGCTCATCAACGACCTCGACCAGCCCGAGGCCAACGGCGGCAACATCCACGTCGTCTACCTGCGCAATGCCGAGGCGACCAAGCTCGCCCGCACCCTGTCGGGGGTGCTCGGCGGCGGCCAGGCCGGCGCGGGCAGCACCACGGTGCAGGACAGCCTCGGCCAGGCATCGACGATGATGGGCGATGGCGGAACGGGCATGGGCATGGGCATGGGCTCGGGTTCGTTCCCGGGCGGAGGCGGTACGTCCTCCATCCAGACCACCCCCCTGGCGGGCAGCGGCGGCCCGGGCACCGGGCCGGTGGCGATCAAGGCGGGCGGTGCGATCATCGCGGCCGACCCGAGCACCAACTCGCTGATCATCACGGCGCCCCCGCCGGTCTACCGGAACCTGCGCAAGGTCATCGACCAGCTCGACGTGCGCCGCGCCCAGGTCTACATCGAATCCCTGATCGTCGAGGTCAATGCCGAGACCGCCGCCGAACTGGGCATCCAGTGGCAGTTCCTCAATGCGCCCGACGGGACGACCCGCGCCATCGGCGGCACCAACTTCACCAACCTCGACGGCACGGGCAACATCCTCGGCGCGACCACCGCCATCACCAGCGCGGGGCCGGGCCTGAACCTCGGCATCGTGCGCGGGCGCACCAATGTCACCATCGGCGGCGTCGAGGTGCCCATCCTCAACCTCGGCCTGCTCGCCCGTGCCCTCGAATCCCAGGGACAGGCCAATGTGCTCGCCACGCCCAACCTGCTCACGCTCGACAACGAGGAGGCGCGGATCATCATCGGCCAGAACGTGCCCTTCGTCACCGGCCAGTACACCAACACCGGCGCGGGGCAGGGTGCGGTCAGCCCCTTCCAGACCATCGAGCGCCAGGACGTCGGCACGACCCTGCGGGTGCGACCGCAGGTATCGGAGTCGGGTACCGTCAAGCTGCAGATCTTCCAGGAGGTCTCGAGCGTGCAGAGCACCCAGCTCGCCGCGGGCATCGTCACCAACAAGCGTTCCATCGAGTCCAACGTGCTCGTCGACGACGGCCAGGTGATCGTCCTCGGGGGCCTGATCGAGGAGCGGATCGAGGGCGGCGAGGACAAGGTCCCGGGCCTCGGCGATGTTCCCGTCCTCGGCCAGCTGTTCCGCTACGACTCACGTCGCCGGGTCAAGACCAACCTCCTGGTCTTCCTGCGTCCGATCATCGTGCGCGACCAGGCGAGCGCGCATGACGTGACCCTCGGGCGCTACGACTACATCCGGCGGCTGCGCGGCGACGGCGGCCTGCCCGAGCACTGGGCCCTGCCCGAGATGGGCGGCCAGGTGCTGCCCCCGATGGGACCGCGACCGGGTCCGGAAGGCGACGTGCCGCCCGGTTCCGGCCCGCAGAGCCTCTCGCCCGATATCGACCGGGCCACCGAGCAGAGGCTTCGCGCCGAGCGGCAGTTACGCGAAGGCATCGTCCGCCATGCGCCCAACGAAGTCGTGGTGCCCCTGGGACCCGGCCGCAGCCTCGGCAGTCCCGATGCCGCCAGCCGCTCCGGCGCGACCGAGCCCGCCCGTGAGGCTGCCGGGGGCCCGTCCGGTCCTGCCCGCGAGCCGGGAGCGCCCGGCGGTGGCGGCGGCAGCACGGCCCCGCCGCTGTTCCAGGACCCCACCTTCCCGACGTTCAACTGAGGAAGCGCATCCATGTCGGTGGTTTCGCCTTCGCGCTACGTTCCCTTCGGCTTCGCCCGCAGCAACCAGTTGCTGGTCGCGGGCGTGACGGGCGACGTGGTCGAGGTCTGGGTGGGCGACGACACGCCGCGCGCGGCCATCGCCGAGCTGGCCCGGACGCTGCCGCTGCGCCTGGTCACCGTCGAGAAACAGGCCCAGGAGCTCGCCGCCGCGATCTCCCGCGCCTATTCCTCGCAGGAGGGCAGTGCCGCGAGCGTGGCCGACGAGGTGGCGAGCGACCTCGACCTTTCACGGCTGATGCAGGACATCCCGAAGATCGAGGATCTCCTCGAGGCCGAGGACGACGCACCGATCATCCGGATGATCAACGCGCTGCTCACCCAGGCGAGCCGCGACGGGGCTTCCGACATCCATATCGAACCGTTCGAGACCTATTCGCTGGTCCGCTTCCGGGTCGACGGCACCCTGCGCGACGTGGTGCGGCCGCGGCGCGAGCTGCACGCGGCGCTCATCTCCCGGATCAAGATCATGGCCCAGCTCGACATCGCCGAGAAGCGCCTGCCGCAGGATGGCCGCATCACGTTGCGCATCGGTGGCCGCCCGGTCGACGTCCGTGTCTCGACCCTGCCCACCGGCCATGGCGAGCGCGCGGTACTGCGCCTGCTCGACAAGGAGGCGGGACGGCTCGACCTCGGCAAGCTCGGCATGGGCGCCAAGACCCTGGTGGCCTTCGACAAGCTGGTGCACCAGCCGCACGGCATCGTGCTGGTCACCGGGCCGACGGGCTCGGGCAAGACCACCACGCTCTATGCGGCGCTCGGGCGGCTCGATTCGGACACGACCAATATCCTGACCGTCGAGGACCCGATCGAGTACGACCTCGACGGCATCGGGCAGACCCAGGTCAATGCCCGCATCGACATGAGCTTCGCCAAGGCCCTGCGCTCGATCCTGCGCCAGGATCCCGACGTCATCATGATCGGCGAGATCCGCGACCTGGAGACCGCGCAGATCGCGGTCCAGGCCTCGCTCACCGGCCACCTCGTGCTGGCGACGCTGCATACCAACGACTCGGTCTCGGCCATCACCCGCCTGATCGACATGGGGATCGAACCGTTCCTCCTGTCGTCCTCGCTGCTGGGCGTGGTCGGCCAGCGCCTCGTGCGGCGGCTCTGCCCCCAGTGCCGCCAGGAGGACCATGTCGCCGGGGGCTGGCGGGCGGTCGGCTGCGCGGCATGCAACAACAGCGGCTTCACCGGTCGCACCGGTGTCTACGAACTCCTGGCGGTCAATGACGACATTCGTGCCCTGATCCATCGTGGGGCGCCGGAGTCCGAGATCCGCGCGGCGGCCGTCGCTTCCGGCCTGGTGACGATGCGCGCCGACGGCCAGCGCTGGGTCAGCGACGGGACCACCTCGCTCGACGAAGTGATCCGCGTCACCCGCGACTGATGCCTGCCTATCGCTTCGAGGCGGCGGACGTCGGGGGCCGGATCGAACGCGGCGTCATCGACGCCGATTCGCCGCGGCACGCCCGCTCGCTGCTGCGTGACCGAGGGCTCACGCCACTCGAGCTCGGCACCCTGCAGGCGGCCACCGAAGCGGGCAGTGTCTCCCGCTCGGGTCGCCTGCGCGCCATCGAGGTGACGCTCGCGACCCGCCAGCTGGCGAGCCTGCTGCTCGCGCGCCTGCCCCTGGAGCGGGCGCTGTCGTCGGTCGCCGAGCAGGCCGAACGCCGGGTGGTGCGCGAGCGCTTCGCCGCGATCCGCAGCGACGTCGTCGCCGGCCAGACCCTCTCGCAGGTGCTCGAGAAGTACCCGCGCGACTTTCCCGAGGTCTATCGCGCGCTCGTGGCCGCCGGCGAGCACTCCGGCGACCTGGGCATCGTCATGGCGAAGCTGGCCGACTACGTCGAGGCACGCTCCAACCTGTCGCAGAAGGTGATCCTCGCCTTCACGTACCCCCTGATCGTGACGCTGGTGGCGGTCACCGTGATCATCGCCATGCTCACCTACGTGGTGCCGCAGGTGGTCGGGGTATTCGAGGAAACCCAGCAGGAGCTGCCTGGCCTGACCGTCGGGATGATCGCCCTGTCGGACTTCGTGCGCGACTACGGGATCTGGCTGCTGGTCCTGCTCGTGCTCGGGGCGATCGGCTTCAGGCTCGCGCTGCGCGCGCCCACCGCGCGGCTCGCCTTCCATCGCCGCCTCCTCGACTTCCCGGTCGTCGGCCGCCTGGTGCGCGGGATGAACACCGCGCGCTTCGCTTCCACGCTCGGCATCCTGTCGAGCGCCGGTGTGCCCCTGATCCGCGCGCTCGAGGCGGGCGCCCGGACATTGTCGAACGACGCCTTGAAATCCAACGTCGAGGACGCCATTTCCAGGGTGCGGGAGGGCGCCCCGCTCGCGCGGGCCCTGGCCGCGGGCAAGCAGTTTCCGCCCATGCTCGTGCACATGATCGCCAGCGGCGAGGCGACGGGCGACCTGTCGGAAATGCTCGAACGGGCCGCCGCCACGCTGTCGATGGAAACCGAGAGGCGGGCGCTGGCGCTGACGAGCATCCTGGAGCCCCTGCTGATCCTCGTCATGGGTATCATCGTCCTGTTGATCGTGCTGGCCGTGATGCTGCCGATCATCGAAATCAACCAGCTGGTCGCCTGAGCCCGATGCGGGCAGGCGGCCAGGCGGAGAACTGGAGGTAACGCCATGTGGCTCATCCGCCTGCGCCTGCTGCTCAGATCGGTCGGCCGTGAGAGCCTGATCCTGTTCTATGCCCTGCGTCATCCCCTGACGCCGCGCGGCATGAAACTCGCCATCCTGGGCCTGCTGTTCTATGTGCTCAGCCCCATCGACCTCGTCCCCGACGTCCTGCTGGTCCTGGGCTGGGCCGATGACGCCGCGGTGATCCTCATGGGCGTGCCCTTCCTGGTGCGCAGGCTGCCCGCGCGGGTCCTGGCCGATAGCACCGAGGCGGCCGGCCGGCTGCTCGCCCGCTTCGGCTTTCGCGGTTCCTGACGCTACAGGTCGATTCGCCGGCCGTAGCCGGTGAGTTCGAGATAGCCGCGGCCCACGATCGCGCCGTCGAGGCTGGCCGTCACGGCGCCTTCCCAGTACACGGTTCCGGAACTTTGCCGGGCATCCATCTCCTGGTCATCGAAAAGTGGTTTAAGCAAGAACGATTTATCGCTCAATGTGACAAGCCATTCCACCGGATAGCGGATGCCGGTACGCGGGGACTCCCAGAAGCGCAACGGTTCGAAGCGCGGTTCGGCTTCCATGTCGGCACGGCCGGGACGGCGCAGGCGTCCGTGTGAATGCACGGCGTCGCCGTCGGCGTCGCGCAGCCGGAAGACGAGCAGGCTGCCGCCGTCGTCCAGCCCGATGCCGGCCCAGTCCCACCCCACCGCCGCTTCGGGCATCAGCTCGCTCGACCATTCATGGTCGAGCCAGCCACTGCCCTCGACGTCGTATTCCCGTCCCTCGATCCACAGCGCGCCCGCGGCCCGCAGGCCTGGGCGCGAATAGTAGTAGCTCGCCTGTTCCGGTCGCGGGCCCTTGCGCGAGTAGCCGGCGTCGCCTTGCAGGACGGGCGGGGCGGTGCTCGCCAGGCGCAGTCGGTAACCGAAGCCGTCGGCGTCGACCTCGGCGCGATAGCTGTCGTCGGGCTCCCGGATGAGCCGCCAGCCCGGAAGCTCGATGCGGGTGTCCCCGGCCGCGACGGTCGCCCGGGCGCCAGCGCGCCACGCCTGCTGGTCATGGCGCAGCCGACCGAGTGCGGGATCGGAAATCGCGGCATGGGCGAGCAGCAGCTGCCGGGGCGCGAAGCGGCTCGGATTGTCGGCGGAGTGGCGGCTGCGGACCCGGAAGAAGGTGATCTGGTAGCCGAAGGGTCCAGCAGCGCGGTGCGTGCCGGGTCCGGCGGACGGCGCGCCGGGGCCGACGCTGTTCCTGTGTGCTTCGAGCCAGCCGGTGATGTACCACCACTCGATCCGGAAGTCCGGATGCATGCCGTGGTCGCGCGGAAAGCGCAGCGTATGGCCGCGCCGGACGGGCGCGTACGCCGGTTGTGCCGGCGCATATCCGCTCGATTCCCCGCCATGGCCTTCGGCGGGGATGCGCCCGGCGTTGCCGAGGCGATTGCGACCGGCTGCCCGTGCGCCGGGCAGGCCGGAGCCGAGCGCGGCCAGCGCGAGCAGGAGGCGACGCCGCGTCCGCTCGATCGCGCCCGGGGATGTCGACGCCTTCTTCATCGCATCTACCAGTCGGCCCGTACGGCGCTCGCTGGCGCCAGGCGCATGGCATGGCGCGCGACCGCTGCGGCGGTGGCGGCGGCGATGCCGACCAGGGCCAGCGCGCCGGCCGCGAGCAGGCCGACGGGCCAGGTGATGTCCATCCGCCAGTGGAACGAGACCGGGTTGACCTCGAAGACGAGGATGAAGGCGATCGCGGCACCGAGCCCGAAGCCGATCGCGCAGCCGATCGCCACCATGAGGGCGGCCTCGGTGGCGAGCATGCCGGCGATGCGGCGTCGCGCCATGCCGAGGTGCTGCATGACGCCGAACTCGCGCCGGCGGGCGAGGGCCTCGGCGGCATACCCGGCTGCCACGCCGAGGATTCCGAGCAGGATGGCGACCCCCTCCAGGGCATAGGTGGCCGCGAAGCTGCGGTCGAAGATCGCGAGCGAGACGGCCCGGATCTCACCGGACTCGCGCCACTGCAGGCCCGCAAGGCTTGGATGGAGGGCCCGCAGGCGGGCGATCACCGTACCGGCGTCGGCATCGCGCTCGAGGCCGATCGCGAGGTCGCTCACCGATCCGTCGCCGCTGAGTTCCCGGTAGGCGGCCCGTTCGATCGCGATGGCCCCGTGCTGGCGGGCGTAGTCACGCCAGATGCCCCCGACGCTGAAGCAGTGGCCGGGCGGGCCGATGGGCAGTTCGACCCGGCGGCCGGGGCTCCAGCCATGGAGATCGGCCATGGCCTCGCTGCCGAATACCGGCGTGCAGCCCGCGGGCGCGGCTGCAAGGCGCCCGGTGATTGGCAGGCTGCGCTGCGGGGCCCCCGGATCGAGCTCACGCGCCAGCAGCGTCGCGGGCGGCCGCGCCGGATCCATCTGGATGCGCAACACTCGCATCCAGGCGACCGAGTCGACACCGTCGACCGCCTCGATCGCCTCGCCGAGCGCGGGATCCAGCCCGCCCGCGGGGCTGGCGCCGGGCAGCCTCGCATAGACATCGGCCGGCAGGACGACGTCGAGCCATTGCACGACGGAGTCGCGGAAGCTGTGCACCATGGTCGCCATCGCGACGACGAGCGCGACCGCGGCCACGACGCCCGCCAGCGCCGCGGTGGCATCGCCCGGGCGCTCGCGCAGTCGCGCCAGGCCGAGCCAGACGGGCGGCAGGCGCCAACCCAGCCTGCGGTTGCCGGCCAGGGTCGCGGTCGCGACCGCCACCAGGGAACCGGCGCGCGAGACGACCGCAAGCAGCCAGAGCCCGATCGCCACTTAGGCGCCGAGGGGCAGCTCGGCGATCGGCGGCAGGGCGAGCGCGGCGGCACCGACGGCGAAGGCCACGAGGGCGGCGACATCGGCGACGCGGCCTTCGGCGCGAATATCCGGAAGGCCACGCAAGGCCCGCGCCGGCGCGATCCGGTGGGCGCGCAGGGCGGGCACGGCGCTGCCGGCAAGCCCGGCGGCGATCCCGAGCGCGGCGAATCCCGCCAGCATCCAGGGATCCAGCGACAGCGGAACCTCGGCGGCGCGCAGGAGCCCGGCGCCCAGGTCGCCGCCGATGGTCGCCAGGGCGACGCGCGCCAGCAGGACCCCGAGCGCGCAGCCGAGCAGCGCGCCACCGGCGCCGACCACGAACCCGTGGCCGAGCACTGCCGCCGCGATGGTCCGCCGCGAGGCGCCGAGCGTGGCGAGGAGCGCGAACTCGGGCCACTGGCGCCGCGTCGCCAGCGCGAGATTGGCATGGACGAGGAACAGGCCCGTCAGGAGGGCGATCATGGCGAGCATCGTCAGGTTGACCCGATACGCGCGTGACAGGTTGGACATGCGGCTGCTGGCGAGATCGGGGGGCGACCAGGCGGCCGTCGGCAGCACCTCGCCCCATCGCTCCCGCAGGCCTGCCGCATCGGCACCTTCGGCCAGGCGCAGGTCGACCCGGTCGAGCGCGCCGGCCCAGCCGAAGCGCCACTGGGCGGTGGCGATGTCCATGACCGCGAGCTGCTGTCCGCCGCCGATCCCCGGCAGCTCGCCGGCGACGACGAGGGTATGCCGGTGCACGCCCGCCTCGAGGGTGATCCTGTCGCCGGTGGCAAGCCCGAGCGCCCTCGAGGCGGCTGCCGAGAGGAATACCGCATCGGTGTCGAAGAGAGCGAGCGGATCGTCGGCCCGTGGCACGAGGGCCGGTGTGATCGTCGCCGCGCGCAACGGGTCGATCGCGAGTACCTCCAGTCCGGGGCGGTCTGCGTCGTTGTCGCCAGGCGCGAGGACCTCGGCCTCGAATTCGATCACCGGGCTGGCGGCGGCGATCGCGGGATCGCGGGCGATCCTTTCGTAGACCCGGTCGTCGAGCGTGCCGATCCGGGCGTGCAGGCTCAGGTCCGCCTCGCCGTTGATGCGGGCGAGCGATGCCTGGAACTCGGCGAGCGCCGAATGATTGACCAGGTTCACGCCCAGCCCGAGCGCCACCCCGATCGCGACGACCGCGATCGACATCAGCAGGCGTCCGGGCCGGCGGGCGGCATGCGCGCTCCAGAGGATGGCGAGCAGCCGCATGCTGCCCATGGCGGGTCCGGGCCTCGCTGCCTCACGCGGCTTCATGCGGGATGCAGGCGGGCGTGGGCGAGCCGCAGCACGCGGGATCCCGATCGGGCCGCCTGCATGGAGTGGGTGGCCATCAGCAGCGCCGCGCCATGCTGGCGGCAGGCCGCATCGAGCAGTTCGAGGACGCGCTGCGCGTTCTCTTCGTCGAGGTTGCCGGTCGGTTCGTCGGCGAGCAGGAGGGCCGGCCGGTGCACCAGGGCGCGGGCGATCGCGACCCGCTGCTGTTCGCCACCGGACAGCGTCGACGGCAGGGCGTGCGCGCGCGCCGCGATCCCGAGCGAGTCGAGCTGCATCTCGGCCCGTTGGCGGGCCTGCCGGTAGGGCGTGCGGAGCAGCAGGAGCGGGACCATGACGTTCGCGAGGGCATCGAGCTGGGGCAACAGGTGGAAGGCCTGGAACACGAAGCCCAGCCGCTCCCGCCGCAGCTTCGCGCTGGCGTCCGCATCGCGGCCATCGACCCGTTCGCCGGCGATGTGGATGCTGCCGCCGTCGGCGGGTTCGAGGCCGGCGACCAGGTTGAGCAGCGTGGACTTGCCGCTGCCCGATTCGCCCAGCAGCGCCACCCGCTCGCCGGCGGCGATTTCGAGCGAGACCGAGGACAGGAGCACCTGATCGCCGAAGCGCTTGTCGAGGCCCGACACCGACAGGGCCGGCGGTGGTGCTGCGGGGCGGCCGGATGCGACGGCGGTGGCTCCGGCTGTCGGCGGCGACGGGATTGCGTGTCTGTCGGTCATCGGGGCATCCGGGGGAGGCCGGATCGCGACCCCGCTCGGCTGTCGGGGACCCGAGCTATGTTATACGGGTGCATCGGCCACGCGGACCGTCACCGACGAATGCCGCCGGCGAACCAAAGGACATCATGCACGACGACAGCCTGGGGGAAATCGTCGCGGCAGCGACCGCGGACGATGAGGTTCGCGAGATCCTGCGACGCCTGGATTCACCGGCAGCGAGCATCGCACCGAAGTACTTCTACGATCGCCTGGGCTCGGCGCTCTTCTCCGCGATCTGCGAGACACCGGAGTACTATCCGACGCGCACCGAAGCCATGATCCTCCCCGTGGCGGCCGCGGCGATCCGCGATCGCGTCGGCCCGGGCCTCACGCTGGTCGACCTGGGTGCGGGCGATTGCCGCAAGGCCGACGCGATCATGCCGGTGCTGGACTGCGCCCGCTACGTGGCGATCGACATCTCGATCGCCTTCGTCCGTGATGCGGTCGCCGCGATAGCGCCGCGGCATCCTGGCGTGGTGATGACGGCGCTCGGGCGGGACCTTGCGCGCGACTGGACCCTCGACGACCGGGAGGCACCCGGCCGGCGGCTGCTGTTCTATCCCGGCTCGAGCATCGGCAACTTCACGCCGGAACTGGCCGTGGCCTTCCTGCGCCGCGCCCGGGCCAATGCGGGCGATGACGGCAAGCTGCTGGTCGGGGTCGACCTGGTCAAGGACCGCGCGATCCTGGAGGCCGCCTACGACGACCATCTCGGCATCACGGCCGCGTTCAACCGGAACATCCTGAACCATCTCAATCGCGTTGCGGGCACTGACTTCGACCCCGCGCGCTGGCGGCATGTCGCCCTGTTCAACGAGGAGCACTCGCGCATCGAGATGCACCTGGAGGCCTGTGTCGATCATTGGGTGGCCTGGCCGGGAGGGCGCCGCCATTTCGCCGAGGGCGAGCGCATCCATACCGAGAATTCCTGCAAGTACACGCCGGCGCGCTTTGCGGGGAAGCTGGCCGAGGCGGGCTGGAAGGTCTCGGACCAGTGGTTTGACGAGAACCGCTGGTTCGCGTTGTTCCTCGCGGACGCCGCCTGAGGAGGCCGTTCAGGCGACGCGCAGCCGGGGCTCCCCGGCATGGAGTTCGCCGATCTCGGCTGCCTGCGCGAAGCCCTCGCGCCGGAAGATGTCGAGTACCGTCCCGACCGATTCGGGGGCGCAGGCGACCAGCAGTCCGCCCGAGGTCTGGGGGTCGGTGAGCAGCGCCTGGCGAGCCGCATCGATGCCCGGGTCGAGGTCCACGCTCGTCCCGTAGCCGGCCCAGTTGCGCCCGGAGGCGCCGGTGACGCAGCCGTCGACGACCAGTTCCGTCACGCCTTCGAGAAGGGGCACGCGCGCATGGTGAACGGTGCCGGCCACGCCCGATCCGCGCAGGATCTCGAGGGTATGCCCAAGCAGGCCGAAGCCGGTGACGTCGGTCATGGCGTGGACGCCGTCGAGCTCGGCGCGCGCGATGCCAGGCGTGTTGGGCCG
>DAIMFM010000031.1:0-13810 GCA_036724585.1 Burkholderiaceae bacterium
AGGTGGCCTCCAGCGACTGCCGGCGTGACGGCTGCGCGGCGGGCGTCTGATCCCGCGGCCGGCGCGCGGGGCTGGCGCCCGGCGCCGGCGGCATCGTCCCGGCGCTGCCGATGCTTCGCGAGCGACCGCCGTCGCTGCGCCGGCCTGCTGGGCAAGGGCGCGATGCTCGTCGCGCTGGGGTCCACGGCTTGCGCGCATCGCCCGAAGCCGGCCGCGGCCGCGCACGGCCCGGCCCAGTGGCGGATGTCGCCGCGCCCAGGCGCGGCGGGATCGGGCTGGCTGTTAGGCTAGGTCCATGCCGGCCTCGATGCGGACGAGAGCCAGCCGCCGGCGGTGGAGCGGGCCTGGGCGCGCGCCGACGTCCTCGCGATCGAGATCGACGTGGTCGCGCGCTGGGCGCAGTTGCGCGACCTGTTCGCGGCCGCGGCGCTGCTGCCCGACAACGACACGATCGAATCCCTGCTCGGCGCCGGGCGCGCCGCCCGGATCAGGGAGCACTTCGGCATCGAGGAGACCCGCTGGGCGAGGCTGCGCCGGCTCGCGCCCTGGGCGCTGCTCGCGACCCTGGCGGGGCAGGACCCGTTGCGCCGCGAGCGCTCGGCGCGGCCCGGCATCGAGCCCCGCTTCATCGAGAGCGCCCGGCACCGCGCGATGCCGATCGTGGAACTCGAGCAGGCGGGCGAACAGGTCGATGCGCTCGCCGGAATCGGCCTCGACGCACAGGCCGCCTGGCTGTGGCGGCGATTCGAGTCGATGCAGCGCGGCGACGGCCTCGCCGATGCCACCATCGCGGCCTGGCGCGCGGGCGACCAGGCGCGCATGGCCGCGCTCAAGACGCGCGCCTGGGGCGAGGTGGGCGATCCGGCGGCGCCGCGCGCGCACATGTTCGGCGAGCGCGACCGACGCATCGCGCGGCGTCTCGCCGGGCTGCTGGAGCGCCCCCTGGCGGTATTTACCCTGGTGGGCGCCTTCCACCTCGCCGGCGAGGACGGCTTGCCGGGTATCCTTGCGGGGCATGGGGTCCGCGTGGAGCGGGTCCCCCCGGAGCGAGACCCGAACCAGCGATGAAACCCGATGACGACGCCGGCGTGCAGGCGCTGATGCTCGACGATGACCGCGGGCCGGCACTGGAACTGATCCACCTTCCCGCCGACGGCCCGGTGCACGCGCAGCGCGGCGACCCGATCCTCATGGTCCACGGCGCCTATACCGATGCCTGGAGCTGGGCGCCCACCTTCATGCCCTTCTTCGCGGCCCACGGCCACGATGTCTATGCGCTCTCGCTGCGCGGCCACGGCGCCAGCGAAGGCAGGTCCGCGCTCAATGCCTGGGGCCTGGCGGACTTCATGAAGGACATGACGCGGGCACAGGATCACATCGGGGCCACGCCCATCCTCTTCGGCGCCTCGATGGGCGGGCTGCTCGCGCAGCGCTGGCTCACCACGGGGCGCGACGCCATCGCCGTGGTCACGATCGGCAGCATCCCGCCATCGGGAATGACGGGCGCGATCCTGCGGATGGCCTGGACCCAGCCGCGCAACCTCTACGAGATCGCGCAGGTGGCGGGGTCGGGCACGCCGAGCCGCCGCTTCATGCGCATGCTGGTGGAACAGCCGCTGCGCGTGCGGGACCCGGATTTCTACCGTCGGCACCTCGGCCGCGAATCGAGCCGCGCCCTCTGGGAGCTGACCTGGATGCCCATGGTGATGCCGACCCGCCCGGCCTGCCCGGTGCTGGCCTGCCATGGCGAACGCGACCGCATGATACCGATCGACAGCCTCGACGTGATCGAGCGCTATTTCGGCGCGGATCGCATGGTATTCGAAGCGATGGGACACTCTCCCATGCTCGAGAAGCGCTGGGAAGACGCCGCGAGCCGGATCGCCGCCTGGCTGGATGAACGACTTTACTCGGAGATCGACGATGAGCAACTCGACTGAGGGCAGCGCCACCCTGCGCGTGGCCTTCCTTGGCCTGGGCACGATGGGTTACCCGATGGCGGGCCACCTGGCGCGCGCCGGCCATGCCACCACCGTCTACAACCGCAGCGCGGCCAAGGCCAAGCGCTGGAGCGAGGAGTACGGCGGCGCCGCCCAGCCCACCCCCCGCCAGGCCGCCGAGGGGGCCGACATCGTGTTCGCCTGCGTCGGCAACGACGACGACCTGCGCGCGGTGGTGCTGGGCGATGACGGCGCCTTCGCCGGCTTGAAGCCGGGCGCGATCTTCGTCGACCACACGACGACTTCGGCCGAAGTGGCCCGCGAGCTCTCGGCGCTCGCCGGCGAGCGCGGCCTCGGCTTCATCGATGCGCCGGTCTCCGGTGGCGAAGCCGGCGCCGTCAACGGCGCACTCACCGTCATGTGCGGCGGCGACCCGGCCACCTTCGAGAAGGTCAAGCCGGTCGCCGCCGCGTTCGGGCGCGCGGTCACCCTGATCGGGCCCTCCGGCAGCGGCCAGCTCGCCAAGATGGTCAACCAGATCTGCATCGCCGGCCTGGTGCAGGGGCTGTCCGAGGCGGTCGCCTTCGGCATGCGCTCGGGCCTGGACATGAAGCTCGTGCTCGACGTCATCGGCAAGGGCGCGGCGCAGTCCTGGCAGATGGACAACCGCGGCAAGACGATGGTGGAAGGCAAGTTCGACTTCGGCTTCGCCGTCGACTGGATGCGCAAGGACCTCGGCCTGTGCCTCGACGAAGGTCGGCGGATCGGCGCCGCACTGCCGGTGACCGCGCTGGTCGACCAGTTCTATGGCGACCTGCAACGCGCCGGCGACAACCGGCTCGACACCTCGAGCCTGATCCGGCGCCTCACGGACTAGCAAGGAGCACGACATGACACTCCAGACACTCCCCTCGGGCCTCCAGTACGAGGACATCGTGACCGGCGACGGCGAGGAAGCCAGCACCGGCAAGCAGGTCTCGGTGCACTACACCGGCTGGCTCTTCGAGGGCGGCAAGCCCGGCACCAAGTTCGATTCGAGCAAGGACCGGGGCGAGCCGTTCCGCTTCCCGCTCGGGGCCGGCCACGTCATCCGCGGCTGGGACGAGGGCGTCGCCGGCATGAAGGTCGGCGGCACCCGCCGCCTCGTGATCCCGCCCGAGCTGGGCTACGGCGCACGTGGCGCCGGCGGCGTGATCCCGCCCAACGCGACCCTGCTGTTCGAGGTCGACCTGCTGGGCACCTGATCCGGCTTAAGGTGCGGGCGCATGGCGGCGTTGGGGGCGCCTTGCCGTGCAACCGCACTGTCTTCGGCGCCCCCGCCTTGCCCTGCGCCCGCGCCTGAAGCCGGTAGCGGCGGCGGCGACGCGGCGGGGAACTGCGTAGAATTCCCGATGCGGCGTCATCCGGATCGCCGCGGTTTGCCGAGAGAGCCCAGGGCCGCATGAGCGACGCGCCGATCCCCCCGCAGAATTTCATTCGCCAACGCATTGCCGACGACCTCGCCGCCGGCTTTCCCCCCAGGGGCTGGGCCGGCCGACCGGGCCCGGCCGCCGAGCACCGCGCGGCCGCGCCCGACCCTGCCCGGATCCGCACCCGTTTCCCGCCCGAGCCGAACGGCTACCTGCACATCGGCCATGCCAAGGCGATCTGCCTGAACTTCGGCGTGGCCGAGGAGTTCGGCGGGCGCTGCCACCTGCGCTTCGACGACACCAACCCCGAGAAGGAGAGCCAGGAGTACGTCGACTCGATCATCGACGTGGTGCACTGGCTCGGCTACTCCTGGGACCACGGCGAAGAGTCCAACCTGTACTTCGCCAGCGACTACTTCGAGTGGCTCTACCGCTTCGCCGAGTACCTGGTCGAAGCGGGCCATGCCTACGTGGACTCACAGTCGCAGGAGGAGATGCGGGCACGGCGCGGGACCCTCACCGAACCCGGCGTCGATTCGCCCCATCGCGGACGGAGCCCGCAGGAGAGCCTGCGGCTGCTGCGCGAGATGCGCGCAGGCGAGCATCCCGACGGCAGCCACGTGCTGCGCGCGCGCATCGACATGGCTTCGCCCAACATGAACATGCGGGACCCGGCGCTCTACCGCATACGGCGCGCGCACCATCACCGCACGGGCGACGCCTGGTGCATCTACCCCATGTACGACTATGCGCATCCAGTGGAAGACGCCCTCGAGCGCATCACCCACTCGCTGTGCACGCTGGAGTTCGAGGACCATCGGCCGTTCTACGACTGTGTCCTCGAGCGCCTCGCCGAAGGCGGCTTCTTCGACCGTCCCCTGCCGCAGCAGATCGAGTTCGCGCGGCTCAATCTCGACTACACGATCACCAGCAAGCGCAAGCTGCAGGCGCTGGTGGCTGACGGTCATGTCGGCGGCTGGGACGACCCCCGGATGCCCACCCTCGCGGGGCTGCGCCGGCGCGGCTACACGCCGGCCGCGATCCGCAGCTTCTGCGAGCGGATCGGCGTGACCCGCGCCGATTCGTGGATCGAGCTCGGCCAGCTCGCGCAGGCCCTGCGCGAGGACCTCGAGGATGTCGCGCCGCGGGCCACCGCGGTCCTCGATCCGCTGCGACTGCTGGTCGAGGACTGGCCGGCGGGCCGGGTCGAGGACTGCGTCGCGCCGGTCCATCCGGCGCATCCGGAACGCGGCGAGCGCGCCCTGCCCTTCACCGGCGAACTCTGGATCGAGCGCGAGGACTTCGAGGAGGTACCGCCCAAGGGCTTCCGGCGGCTGTTCCCCGGCAACCGGGTCCGGCTGCGCTACGGCTTCGTGGTCGAGTGCACCGGCTGCGACAAGGATGCCGACGGCCGCGTCGTCGCGGTACGCGCGCGGATCATGCCCGACTCCAGGTCGGGCACGCCGGGTGCCGACCAGTACAAGGTCAAGGGCGCGATCCACTGGCTCAGCACCGCGCATGCGCTTGCCGCCGAGATCCGGCTCTACGACCGCCTCTTCACCGAGGCCCAGCCCGACGCCGGCGAAGGCGGCTACCTGGCCGCGCTCAATCCCGACTCGGTGCGGATCGTGCAGGGCTTCGTCGAGCCGGGGCTCGCCGAGATCGCACCCGAAGCCCGGCTGCAGTTCGAGCGCCACGGTTACTTCGTGGCGGACCGCATCGACCATCGCCCCGGCGCGCTCGTCTTCAACCGGGCCGTCACGCTGAAGGACTCCTGGGCCCGGCGCAAGTGAGCGCGCCAGCCGCTGCCTCGCGCGGTTCCGCCCGATGCAGCTGACGTCGCTCAGGTCACGGCGGTTTCGCCACTACTTCATCGGGCATGCGGCATCGATCCTGGGCTCCTGGATCCAGCAGGTCGCGCTGTCATGGCTGATCTACCGGGTCACCGGCTCGGCGGCGCTGCTCGGCATCGCGGCGGCCCTGCTGCAGTTCCCGCAGATGGTCGTCGGCCCCCTGGCCGGCTCGCTGGTCGATCGCTACGACTCCCGCACGCTCTTCCTCATCGCCCTGGGCGCCGGCGCCGCGCTCGGCCTGGGCCTTGCCGTCGCGACCTGGCTCGACATGTCGGGGCCGGTGCTGCTGCTGGCGGCCGCGGCGCTGACCGGGATCTTCAACGCGCTGGAGAGCCCGCTGCGCCAGACCCTCATCCCGGAGCTGGTGCGCGACCGTGCCCTGCTGGCCAATGCGCTCGCGCTCAACGCGGCGGTGTTCAACAGCGCCCGCTTCGTCGGCCCGCCCCTGGCCGGACTGATCCTGGCGGTCACCAGCGAAGCCTGGTGCTTCATGGTCAACGCCGTCTCGTACATCGGGATGATGGTCTTCGCCTGGAACCTGCGGCTGGACCCGAAGCCGCCGAGCGACCGCGACGTGCTCGGGCTCTTCATCGACGGGCTGCGCTACCTCGGCCGTCACTGGACGCTCAAGCGGGTGCTGGGACTGTCCTTCACGCAGAACATCGCGACGGGGGCGGTGATCGTGCTGCTGCCGGTCTGGGCCGCCGACGTCTACGCGGGCGACAGCCGGACCCTGGGCTGGCTGCTCGGCGCCTCGGGAGCGGGCTCCCTGTGCGGCACGCTGCTGCTCACGCGGCTGGCCACGCCGCCCGCCTGGCTGCAGGCGATGAGCGCCGGCTGGATCCTCACCATCATCGGCACGGCGACCCTCTCACTGCTGCCGCCCCTGCCGGTGACCCTGTGCGCGCTGTTCGGCTTCGGGTTCGGCCTGACGATGTGCAACGTGCTGACCAACGTGATGACGCAGACGATCGCACCCGACGAGCTGCGCGGCCGCATGATCTCGATCTTCATCGGCGGACGCTGGGGCTTCGATGCGCTGGGCGGCCTGGTCGCCGGCGCGCTGGCGACGGCCGCGGGCCTGCGCTCGACCGTGGTGCTGCAGCTCGTCGTGCTGGTGGCGGCGGGCGGGTTCTTCCTGCGCATCCGGCGGGGGCTCGGGACCCGGTTCGACGGCCAGGACGCCGGCCCGCCCGGCGACGGCTGAGCGCGCGCGCGGCGCGGCAGCGGACGACGATGCCGGGCGCGAGCGCTGCCGACGGTTGCTGCGGCTATCGCGGCGAATCGGCGCCTTCCCGCGCCAGCGCTCCCCGCGGTATGCGCACCGGCATGGCGAGCAGGATCTGGCCCATCCCCTTGCCCAGCGGATCGTTGCGCAGCGACGCCATGCCACCGCCACCGAGCGCCTGCGTGCACACGAAGTTGAAGGCATGGATGCCCGGCACTTCGTAGCGGGTCACATCGCCCTCGACCAGGTGCGACAGGTGCCGCTTGACCGCTTCGGGCGTGAGCTGCACGCGCAGGACGGGAAGCCACCGTGGCTCGCGGGCGATGACGCCGATGTTCGAGGTATCGCCCTTGTCGCCCGATCGCGCCCAGGCCAGGCGAATCAGGGGCACTTCGACCAGGTCGGTCTCGGCCGATGACCCGTCCGCGGCGAAACCCGCAGCTTCACCATCGGCGACCGCCGATGGCGGGCCCGCCGGCCGCTGCGCCGGATCGGGCCGCGGCTCGTGGCTCGACCCCGACTCGGGACCGGAAAGGGGGACCTGCGCGCCATCGACGGCGACCCGCGGCGCCAGGCGCGTCTTGTCGACGAGGAAGGCGTACTGCCGGATGAGCGGCGAGACGCCGGCGCGTCCGCTCGCTCCCGTGGTGCCCGGTGCGAACGAGGTGCCCGGGGCGGCGATCTCGCGCGCCAGGAGTTCGAGCGCCTTGCGTTCCGGATGGCAGGCCGTGAGTCGCATCACCGCCTCCCGCGTGCCCTGCACGGACGCCTGCGCGAGCGGCCCGTAGCAGCTCTCGGCGCCCAGGACCTCGAGGTTCGTGCGGCTGAACGGGGCCAAGCCTTGCGCGGCGAGGAGCTCACCCACCCGCTCGAGGATGGCTTCGCCGGTACGCCGCGCCTTGGCGACCGCATCGAAGCCCACAATGGTCAGCTGCGCCGATGTCCTGAAGCCGTCGACGTACGTGGCGCTGACCTTGTAGGTGTCCGTCGGGGCGCGACCTCGTGCCCCCGTCACGCGCACCCGACCGGGGCCGGCCTGCTCCATCCGGACCTGCGTGAAATCGCAGGTGACGTCGGGCAGCAGGTAGGCCGCGGGGTCGTGGATCTCGTAGAGCATCTGCTCGGCCACCACCTGGGGCGCCACCAGGCCGCCGGTGCCGTCGGGCTTGGTGACGGTGAAGCTGCCGTCGGGCTCGCATTCGACGATCGGGTAGCCGATGTGCGCCCAGTCGGGCACACTGTCCCAGTCGGTATGCAGCCCACCGGTGGCCTGGCACCCGCATTCGATGATGTGGCCCGCCAGGCTGCCGCCGGCCAGGAGGTCGTGGTCGTCGGCACCCCATCCGAACTCGTGCATCAGGATGCCGAGCGTGACGGCGGAATCGACCGCGCGGCCGGTGATCACGATCTGCGCGCCCCCATCCAGCGCAGCCTTGACGGGCAGCGCCCCCAGGTAGGCATTGGCCGTCACCAGCTTGTCCGGCAGCGGCTCGCCGCTCTGCATCTCGGCGATGGGTGGCTGGGACCCCCGCAGCTCGTCGACGAGCGGCATCAGGTCGTCGCCGCTGACGGTGGCGATCTTCACCTCGACCCCCTGTTCACGGGCGAGCTCGCGCAAGGCGTTCGCGCAGCCCTCCGGATTGACGCCGCCGGCGTTGCTGACGACCCTGATGCCGCCGGCCGCGATGTCCTTGAGCACCGCCTTCATCGCCACGGTCACGAAGTCGGTCGCGTAGCCGAGTTCGGGCCGCTTCATGCGCGCGGACGCCAGGATCGACATCGTGAGTTCGGCCAGGTAGTCGAAGGCCAGGTAGTCGATCCGGCCACTGGCCACCAGTTGCGGCGCGCCGACACTGGAGTCGCCCCAGAACCCGCTGGCGCCGCCGATGCGGACCAATCTGTCGTTGCCCATCCTTCACTCCATCCAATGTGGCATCTGGTGCCGCCTATCCGGCGGCGTGCGCGCCCACGGGATCCTCGTCGATGCCCGCCTCCTTCGCCGCTGCCCGCTGCGCGGCCTGCGCACGCCGATAGCCATCGCGTTGCTGCAGTCGCGCCCAATAGGCGGTCACGTTGGGACCGAACTCATCCGACAGGCGCAGCGTCGTGGCGAGCAGCAACGCGTAGCCTACCGACACGTCGGCCACCGTGAAGCGGCCGGCGCAAAGGAACTCCCGGCCCTCGAGCGTCGCCTCGATCGCGCGCAGCCGCGCCAGGAACCATTGCGCGTAATCCTTGGCCACCTGCGGCTGGCGGCGCTCGGGCGGTTCGAACCTCGCGTAGCGAAGCACCAGTGTCTGCGGGAAAGTGAGCGTGGCCTCACCGAAGTAGGACCAGTTCAGGAACGCGCCATAGTCGTCCTCGGACGGATCAAGCGCCAGCGGACTCGGCCCGTGGCGCGTCGCGAGGTAGTGGCAGATGGCGCTCGACTCGGTCATGCGCGTCGGGCCATCGAGGAACAGCGGAATCGTGCCCAGCGGATTGAGCTTCTTGTACTCGGGCGCCCGCACTCGCGGCGGAAACGGCAGCATCTTCAGGTCGTAGGCCAGGCCCATCTCCTCCAGCGTCCACAGCGGACGGAACGAGCGGGCGTTGAGGCAGTGATGGAGTTCGATCACGATGACACTTCTCCTGTGGGGATTCGATCGCCGGTGTCAGCGCCCGTGATAGACGGCCGGCCGCTTCTCGAGGAAGCTGCGCGGCCCTTCACGCGCATCTTCGCTCGCGAAGACGGGTGCCGCGAACTGCAGTTCCATGGCCATGCCCGCCTGCTCGGGGTACCCGGCGCACGAACGTGCCGAGCGACGGATGGCACGTACGGCCAGCGGCCCGTTGCGCGCGATCCGGGTAGCCATCTCGAAGGCCGCGTCCAGCACGTCGGCGGCGGGGACCACACGATTCAGGAATCCCCAGTCCAGGGCCGTCCGGGCATCGATCAGGTCTCCCGTGAGCAGCAGCTCCATCGCCCGCGGCATGGTCATCTGGCGCGGCAGGCGTACGGTGGATCCGCCGGCCGGGAAGATGGCCCACTTGACCTCCTGGACCCCGAACCTCGCGGAATCGGCGGCAATCCTCAGATCGGTTCCCTGGACGAGCTCCATTCCGCCGGCGATCGCGAATCCGTTGATCGCGGCGATCACGGGCTTGTCGACGTCATAGCCGCGCAGGATGCTGCGCTCGAAGACGCCGGGCTCACCCTTGAAGCGCCGATCCCAATCGTCCTGGGGCGCTCGTTCGCCACTGATGAGGGTGATCAGGATTACCAGGTCGTCGCAATCGCAGAACGCATCCTCGACGGCGCCGGTGACGACGATCACGCGAACATCGTCGTCGTCATGAAGCTCCGTGAACACATCCGCCAGACGGCACACCGCTTCCGGATCCAGCGCGTTGCGCACCTCGGGACGGTTGATCGTCACCAGGGCAATGTGGTTTCGCTTTTCGAGCAGGACTTTTTCCATGGAACCATCCACTTGAAGGAGAAGCCGTATCAGGCGCCCTCGCCGATACGGATCTCGAGGTCATGGCGCTTGATCTTGCCGGTGGTGCTCCGGGGAATCTCCGAATCCTCGACGAACCGGATCTCCTTCGGAACCTTGTAACCCGCAATGTGCGCCCTGCAAAGCGCGGTCAATGCATCGGCATCGAGCGTCGGGTCGCGCCGCACGACGAAGGCGACCGGCACTTCACCCCATTTCGGATCGGCGCGGCGCACGACGACCGCATCGGCGACGCGGGGTTCCGACAGCAGCACCCGCTCGATCTCGGCCGGATAGATGTTCTCGCCACCGGACTTGATCAGGTACTTCCGCCGGTCGACGAACGAAAGCGTGCCATTCGGGTTGCGGACGAACACGTCCCCCATGTGGAACCAGCCGCCGCGGAAATCCTCGCGGTTGGCATCGGGGTTGTTCCAGTACCCGGAGAACAACGTCGGGCCACGAATCGCCAGTTCGCCGGGCGCCCCGTCCGGGACCTCGCGATCCTCGGGATCGACCAGCTTGATGCGGCAGAACGAACTCTGGGTCTTCTCCAGGTTGTCCGGAACGACGCCGACGGGAATGATGCCGCGAGTGGCCGGGGGCAGGCCGGTTTCCGTCGAACCGAAGGTGTTGAGGTACGGCGCGCCCAGCAGTCGGGTCGTCTCGGCGATCTGTTCCCTGGGCACGAGGTCGGCCATGACCCCGACCCAGCGCACCCCGGCGGGGGGAGAACCGACGCGTCTCATTGCCTCGAGGAACGGTGTGATCATCCCGGGCATCAGCGTGAGCCGCCCGAGTCGTTCCCTTGCCACGATCGCGGCGAGCTCGTCGGCCTGGAAGCCGTCGGTGACGATCACCTTGCCGCCCTGGATCAGCGTCATGAAGACCGTGTCGGTCGAGACCATGTGAAAAAGGGGCGCCCAGGCGACGAAGTGCTCGTCCGGCGTGGTCGGCACATCGACCATCTGGAGGAAGGCGCGCGCAATCTCGGCACGCTGGCTGATCAGCGCCCCCTTGGGAAGGCCGGTCGTACCGCTGGTGTAGAGGATGACGACGCCGTCTTCCGGTTCACACTCGTCGTCGATGGCGTCGGCGGAGGACGCGGCGAGCGCGGCCTCGTGCTCCTCGCCGAAGACGCGCACCCTTGCGAGCCCTCCAAGGCGATGGGCGGCAGACGAATGCCGCGGCGAGGCGAAGACCACCTTCGGCGTGACGAGTTCGATGCAGTGCCGCAGCTCCGCCTCCTCCAGGCGCCAGTTCTGGCACGCCGCGATGGCGCCCAGCTTGGCCGCGGCCACCAGCAGCTCGATGTACTCGATCCGGTTCTCCGAGAGGATCGCGATACGATCGCCTCGTGCCACGCCATGCGCCCGAAGCAGGTTGCACAGGCGATTGGTTCGTTCATCGAGTTCCGCATAGCTCACCTGCCGCAAGCCCTGCTCCAGGGCGATGCGACCGGGCACGGAGCGGGCGCTCACCGCGAACAGCGACCCGATCGTCAGGCCCGAGGCCTGCACGGCGAGCGCCAGGTCGATCGGGGAGTCGCCGGGAGAAGATTCGGGATGGGACATGTCTACCTCGCCACATGGCCAAGGCAGGGCGTACTTGCCGCCCTGCCCTGCCATGGATGCCATTGCTACTTGGCGCACTTGCGAATCGCTTCGAGGTCGGGGAGCTCCGACAGGTTGCGACCCATGGCGAACTCGCCCTGCATGCCGCGCCACTGCGCGTAGTCCTGGAGGAACTCGATCTGGGATACCGCGATGCGGGCGAACTCCGGATTCGCGCAGGCTTCGTCGACCATGGTCTTGTTCGCCTGCTTCTGGAGGGTCAGCATGTCCTCGTCGCTCAGCTGGTGAACGGTGGTGCCCGCTTCCTCGAACTTCCTCACTGCCTCCGACGACCCTTTCTCGAAGAATGCCATCGACCATGGCAGGGTCGCATCCGCCGCAACCTTCAGTATGGTCTGCTGCCGCTCCGAAAGCCCGTCCCAGACCTTCCGGTTGATCATGACGCCGGACATGGACCCGGGTTGGTGCCAGCCGGGCGACAAGACATGCTTCGAGACTTCATCCAGCCCCATGCCGAGGTCCGTGCTCGGCGTGGAGAACTCGGCGGCATCGACCACCCCGCGTTCGACCGCCTGGTAGACCTCGGATCCCGGCAACATGATCTGCGAGGCTCCGTTCGCCTTCAGGATCTCGCCCTGTGGCCGCCCGGACATGCGGATTCGCTTGCCGCTCAAGTCGCCGAGGGATGCTATCGGCTCATTGCCTCGCGGGCCGGATTCCGACGTGATGACCGAATAAGGCAGGTAGGTCATCCCGTACTTCCCATAGATCTCGTCGAAGACCTTCTTGCCGCCCCATCCCTGGAGCCAGAGGATGTAGTCGGGCCCCGTAAAGAACATCGGAAAGGCACCGAGCAGGGCGAAGGCCGTATCCGTGCCCCCCCAGTAACCGGGCCAGTCGGCCGAGGCAGCGATGCTGCCCGATCGAACCGCATCGAAGACCTGCGTGGACGGCACGAGGCTTTCCCCGGGATGGAACTTTATCTGGATCACGCCCTTGCCCAGCTTGTTGACGAGATCGACGAAGTGCTTGTCGGCCTCGATGAGGTTGATCCCGGGTGGCCAGGTGGAAGTCATCTGGATCGTCACTTCCTTCTCCTGCGCCGAGACGCCCGCGCCCGTGGCCAGGAACGCAAGCGTGGTTGCGGCCAGCATTCCTCGCTTGATGTTCGTCAGCATCTTCATACCTCATCCTCCCTGGTATGTCCGAGTCTCAGGATCAACCGCGCTCGGCCGCGGTCAGCAAAAGGCTGTCGAGCCATGTCGTTCGAACTGCTATTTCTCGAAGAGAACCCCCGGCAACCAGGTGATGATCCCGGGAAAGACGGCGCACAGCGTCGTGCCCAGGACGATCAGGATCACGAATGGCACGACGCCGCGGTAGATGTGCCCAAGCGTGATCCCATTCGGCGCGACTCCCTGCAGATTGAAGAGTGCGTAGCCAAACGGTGGCGTCAGGAACGAAGTCTGCAGGACGACGGCGATCATCGTCACGAACCAGAGCGGTTCGAAACCCAGTTCCTTGGCGACCGGCAGGAAGATCGGCAGGCAGATCAGGACGATGCCGAGCCAGTCGATGAACATTCCGAGCACGAAGACGGCCACCATCATGAGCACGAACAGGCCCCAGCGCCCCAGGCCGGTGCCGGCCAGGAATGTCGAGACGATGTTCTGGCCGTCGATCGCGATGAAGACACCCGTGAAGCCGACCGCGCCGACGACGACGAACAGCACCATGCTGGACGTGCGGGCCGTTGCGCTGACGGCTTCCTGGAGCATTCGCCAGGAGAACTTCCCGTACAAGACCACCAGGACCAGCGTGATCATCGCCCCGATCGCGGCCGCTTCGGTAGGCGTTGCCCAGCCGGTGAAGATCGAGCCCAGGACCCCGATGATCAGCAGGAGCGGCGGCAACGTCATCTTCAGGATCATGACGACGATCTCGCGGACCGAAACCTCGCTGAGCTCTTCGTCGGAGACCCGGGGACCATACTCCTGATTGAGCAGGGTCACGACGGCGACGAAGACGGTGTACAGTGCGGCCAGCAGCAATCCCGGGAAGATCGCCGCGGCGAACAACTGCCCGACCGAGAGTTGGGCATAGCTGCCGAGGATGACCAGCATGATGCTCGGCGGAATCAGTATCCCCAGGGTTCCGCCTGCCGCGATGGCACCGGTGGCCAGCTCCTTCTGGTATCCATAGCGCACCATGGCCGGCAGCGCGAGCATTCCCATGACGGTGACCGACGCCCCGATGATCCCCGTCGAAGCCGCAAGAATCACCGAGCTTCCGATGACTGCGAGCAGAAAGCCCCCTAACAAGCGCCC
>DAIMFM010000031.1:13820-17428 GCA_036724585.1 Burkholderiaceae bacterium
AGGATGAACATCGGAACCGCCAGGAGGATGTAGTTGTCCATCTGGCTGTAGACCCGGTTGACGATGATGCCGAACACGCTGAGGCCGGGGCCGAAGTAGCCGAAGATCACCGCAAGCCCGCCCAGCACGAACGCGAGCTGGTGGCCCATGAAGAGCCCCACCAGCAGGCCCGCGAACATCAGCAGGACCAGAATCTCGTTGCTCATGCGGTTTCTCCACCGCGGGCCACCCTCGCCATGCGGATGACTCGACAGACGCCCTGGAGCATGAGCAGTATCGCGGTGGCCGGGATGACGCTCTTGATGTAGTACACCGGCAGCGCCGTCGCGCCCCAGCTGGTCTCGCGCGTCGCCCACGATCTGGCCGCGAACTCCCATCCGTAGACGAGCAACAGGATCATGAAGGGGAAGAAGAAGATGATGTAGGACAGGATGTCCAGCCGGGCCCGGTTCTTCCTGGACAGGCGGTCCTTGAAGATGTTGATCGAAACATGCTCGTCATGGAGCAGCGTGTACGCCGCAACGATCATGAAGTGCAGGCCGAAGAGCTGCGTCGACACATCGAAGGCCCAGGGCACGGGCGAGTTGAAGAGCCGGCGACCGATGATGTCGTACACGGTCACGAACATGATGAAGACCATGACCCAGCCGACGGTACGGCCGATCCATGTGTTCAGGCCATCGACGAACCGCATGAACGTGTTCATTGGATTCCATCCTTTCCGGACTCGGCTTTCGCACCGACTTGCCGGCGGCGCTTCAGCTCCCGCAGGTCGAAGGTCGTCGGCAGCTTCAAGGGATCTTCATCCGCCCCGAATATCAGGGACTTCTGGATCTTCTGGGTGCCCGTCGTCGGCAGGTCCTGGCGAAAGCTGATGTAACCGGGCGCCTTGAAGTAGGCCAGCCGCTCGAAGGCGAAATCGAACAGCCGGCGAGCGACGGGCCCATCCGCGGGAACGCCGTCGCGCAACACGACACAGGCGAATACTTCCTCTTCGCGCAACTCGTCGGGCATCGCGATCACGGCGACCTGGACCACGTCCGCATGGGATTGCAGGCACGCCTCCACTTCGGCGGCGGAAATGTTCTCTCCCGAGCGACGGACGATGTTCTTGCGGCGATCCACGAAATACAGCATTCCGCCTTCGTCCTGGCGTACGACGTCGCCGGTTCGGAACCAGTCGTCGTGCCAGGCCTCCGCGGTCGCCTGCTCGTTCTTCAGATAGCCACGGAAGAACCCCCGTCGCGGATCGACGTCGCTCGACTGCACCAGCAGTTCGCCGGGCGTACCCGGTGGAACATCGTTCATGTCGTCATCGACGACCCGCGCCTTCAGATTGCCCGTCGGACGCCCGAACGCCCGCGTACCCACCTGGCGCGGCTCGTGGTTGTCGATGAACCCGGCCCCCACCTCTGTCATGCCCCAGAGCTCCAGGAGCGGGAAACCGAAGCGCTTCTCGAATGCGACGTGATGCTTCGGGTCGACGCCGGCGCCGATGCCGGCACGGATCGCATGCTGGCGCTCGATGTCCGCCTGCGCCCGCGCAAGGAGTATCGCGGGCATGACGCCCAGGTAGTGAATCAGGGTGGCTCCGGAATCGCGGCAGTCGGCCCACCAGTTCTCCGCGGAGAACCGCTCGACCATGATGTTGCAGCCGCCGCGGGCCATCATGGCGGTGCTCGTCACCGCGAGATTGTTCATGTGGAACAGCGGCAAGGGATTGAGCAGCCTTTCGACCTCCTGGCGCACGCCCAGTTCGCCCCCCCAGGAGAGATAGAGAGCGGTCGCCTCGAGGAAGTAGCGATTGGTCAGCACGCATCCCTTGGGACGCCCCGTCGTTCCGGACGTGTACAGGATCGCCGCCTCGCCGTCATAGTCGGCCACCGTGCTGCTTGCCTTTCGCGCTGCGCGTGGAAGACGGGACGGCATCGATTCGGCATCGAACACGGGCACCGGCTCCTTCATCTCGGCCAGGATATCCGCGCAGGCCGAGCGGTATCGCCCAGCACTGACGATGAAAGCCGCCTCCGAATGCTCGACGAGATAGACGCTCTCGAGCGGACGGGCTTCCGGATTCAGTGGAACGATGGATACGCCGAGCCCGTTCAGCGCCAGATAGTGTTCGTAGAACACCGGGTCATTGCCGATCAGCAACGCAGCGCGCGTGCCGACACCGTAGCCGGCATCACGGTAGATATCGCGAACCGTCAGGATGCGCCGCAGGAAATCGCCATACCCGATCTCCTGGAAGGCCGCACCGACGCTCGGTCGAACTGCCAGGAAAGGCCGGCCGGGAAGGCTCGCCGCAGTGCGCTCGAAAAGCGCGGCGACGCTCGCATCCGGCAGCAGGCTGAAACTGTCGGGAACACCTGCCATCACGATCTCCCTTCGGAATGACCGAAACCCCCTCGGGGCCTGCTCAGGCGGCCGCTTCGCCCTCCCCGGGGCTGGCGAACCGCAGGAGCACCTGCCCCGGGCCGACCTGCTGGCCCTCCTCGACCAGCACCTCGGCCACGACGACGGCAGCTCGTGGCGCGAGATTGTGTTCCAGCTTCATCGACTCGATCACGACGGCCAGTTCATCGGCTGCCAGCGACTGGCCCGGCCTGGCGGCGACGAGCGCCACGCGGCCATTGAACGGGGCGCGCAATTCGGTGATCGCCTGCACTCCCGTGGCATCGACCTCGGGTTCGAACGAGACATCGTCGAACCACCAGTCGATCCCGTCGGCCTGCGCGTGCCAGCGCTGCGTCGCGCCCCGGACCGTAGCCACGACGGCACGTGCCCGCCGCGTGAGGCCATCCTCGGTGCATTGCACGCTGCCGTCTCCCGCTGCACTGGCCGCGATGAGGCGTGGCGGATCGCCCGCCACCTGCAGGCCGTCCGGTGTCGAGTGCACGGACACCGCAATGACCTCGTCGCGATGCCTCAGTCGCAATGGCGCGACGAGGCGACAGGGCAGGCTTCGGGTGACCGGCGGATGGACCAGCGCGACCGCATGGCGCTCGTGCCGGGCGCGTTCCTGCTCGAGCAACGCCTTGCGCAGGTCGTCGCCATGCTCGGCCAGGAAGGAGATCAGTGCCTCGCCCCGGCGAAAGCGCTCGTCCCGGAGGCATTGCATGAGGAAGGACCGGTTGGTGACCAGCCCCAGGATCTCCGTCCGGGCGAGTGCGCCGACCAGCGCATCGATGGCCTGCTCGCGCGTGGCCGCATGCACGATGAGCTTGCCCAGCATGGCGTCGTAGTGGGGCGAGACTTCGCCGCCCGCCTCGATGGAATGGTCGAAGCGCAGCGGCGCGCGCTCGAAGGCGCTGGCGGCAGGCGCCGAGAAGTGCAGGATGCGGCCCGTATGCGGGACGTGGTTCTCGTCCTCCGCGCACAGGCGCACTTCGATCGAATGCCCTTCCAGGCGCAGCTCGTCCTGGGCCAGGGGCAGCGGCTCGCCGCGTGCGACCCGGATCTGCCACTCCACCAGGTCCTGGCCAGCCAGCGCCTCGGTGACCGGATGCTCGACCTGCAGGCGGGTGTTCATCTCCATCAGGTAGAAGTCACTTCCGTCCAGCAGGAACTCCACCGTGCCGGCGCCGACGTATCCCGCCCCGCGGGCG
>DAIMFM010000032.1:0-6107 GCA_036724585.1 Burkholderiaceae bacterium
GCCGGTGACCCGTTCGATCTCCTCGGCATCGAGCATCCTGCCCCTGCCGAAGGCGACCTTGAACTTCCCGGGGGCAGTGTATCGTTCGCCGATGGGTTTCCTGCGGATCACGCTGCTCTTCGGCGTCACGGCGGTCGCCGAGATCGTCGGCTGCTACCTGCCGTGGCTGGTCATCCGCGAGGGGCGCACGGCCTGGCTGCTGCTGCCCGCCGCGCTGTCGCTGGCGCTGTTCGCCTGGCTGCTGACCGTGCATCCGGCCGCGGCCGGGCGCACCTACGCCGCCTACGGCGGGATGTACATCACGGTGGCCCTGGCCTGGCTGCGCATCGTGGACGGCGTGGCACTCACGCGCTGGGATGTCGTGGGGGCCGGCGTCGCGCTCGCCGGCATGGCGATCATCGCCCTGCAGCCGTCAGCGGGCGCCTGAAGGCACTGCCCGGGCAGTGGCCGGTGCCGCCCATTCCCGGCATATCTTCGTCGTCTGCTCGATCGCCAGCGGCTCGCCGGTCAACCCGCAATGCGTGCCGCCGGGACCGTGGCGAAAGTGCGCGCACTCGTGACAGATCCCGAACGCACGCCGTCCGTTGGCCCGTTGCAGGGCGACGAGGACGTCGCGCAAGGCCTCCTCGATGGCGTCCGCGCCCGGCCGCGAGCGCAACGCCTCGTCGAGCTGCCGGGCCCAGCTGTCGCGCAGCATCCCCGCGCCGGCCTCGGTCAGCCGGAAGTGGATGCGTCGCCCGTGCCGGGCATCGGGCTGCTTCGCGACCAGGCCGCGGCGCTCCAGGACCGCGAGGCTCTGCGACACGGTGCCCCGCGTGATGCCGAAGTATTCGGCAACCGCGATCGGCAGGTCGCTGTAGTGATTGGCCCGGCCGAGGTACTGGAGTACCTGGATGTGGATGGGCTGCAGGCGGTGCCGCGCAGCGGCGTCGCGCACCGACTGGTGCAGCAGGGTGCCGAGGCGCTCGAGCAGGAATGGGGCGTCCGCCATGGCCGGATTGTATCGTGTCGATGCATCTTGACGGGACACGCGCGCGAGCCGTATGCTGACGAAATGCATCGAGTCGATGCATAACAAAATCAAATCCAGGAGATACAACCATGAACAAGGCCGTTTTCTTCCATGCCGGCTGCCCCATCTGCGTCTCGGCCGAGCGGCAGTTCGTCGATGCCCTCGATCCGCAGCGCTATTCGGTCGAGGTGGTCCATCTCGGCGAGCAGAAGTCCCGCATCGCCGAGGCCGAAGGCCTGGGCGTGGCCTCGGTGCCGGCGCTGGTGATCGACGGCCAGACCTTCCACATCAACTTCGGGGCTGCCCTGGCGGACCTGCGCTGACATGGGCCGGTACGCAATGGCGCCCGAGTGGCAGGTCGAGCAGTGGTTCAACACCGACCGCCCGCTCTCGTTGGCCGACCACCGTGGCAAGGTGGTGGTGCTGCATGCCTTCCAGATGCTGTGCCCGGGCTGCGTCAGCCACGGGGTGCCGCAGGCCGAGCGCCTGCATCGCATGCTCAAGGGCGAGGACGCCGTCGTCGTCGGCCTGCACACGGTCTTCGAGCACCATGCGGCCATGACGCCGGTGGCGCTCGAGGCCTTCCTGCACGAGTACCGCGTCACGCACCCGGTCGGCGTCGACCGGCCCGAACCCCAGGGCCAGTTGCCCGCGACCATGCGGCTCTACGGCTTCGAGGGCACGCCCACGCTGGTGCTGATCGATCGCGAGGGCCGCATCCGCCACCAGGCGCTGGGCGGCATCGACGACCTCGCGGTCGGGCTCATGGTGGGGCGCCTGCTCGAGGAGCGATGAGCATGGCCCGCCCGGCATGATCGCGCCGGCCTGACACGATCGCGCCACCCGATCGCCCCGCACCCCGACGGGGCGGCCCGCCGCCCGGGGACGATGTCACGTTACATTGTGCGTCCCGACAGGATGGAGAGGTGGGCGCAGCAATGAGCGAGACGTACCAGGAACCCGACGAACGCAGGGCGAACGGCCGCAACGCGGTCATGATCGGATCGGCGATCATCGTCGCGATGCTCGCAATCGCGGGCGCGCTGTTTCCAGGGCCCTTCGGGGAGGTGGCGTTGCGCCTGCTGCGCTACACCACGACCAATTTCGGCTGGTTCCTGCTGCTGTCGGTCTTCCTGCTGACCATCCTCCTGGTCGGGCTCGCCATCAGCGAGTTCGGCCGCATCCGGCTCGGCCCGGAGGGCAGTCGGCCGGAGTACAGCTTCGTGACATGGGTCGCGATGCTGTTCTCGGCGGGCTTCGGCGCCGGCCTCGTCTTCTGGGGCGTGGCCGAACCGATGAGCCATTACTTCACCACGCCGTTCGCCACGGTCCAGGCGCAGACGCCCGAAGCCGCCCGGCTCGCGATGGGCTATGCGTTCTTCCACTGGGGCCTCAGCCAGTGGTCGGTCTTCGCGATCGTCGGGCTCGCGGTCGGGCTGCTCCAGTTCCGCAAGAAGCGTGACGGCCTCGTCTCGACCACGCTGGAGCCCCTCATCGGGACCCGGCCGGCGGCAAAGGCGGGCGTCGATGTGCTGGCGGTCATCGCGACCGTGATGGGCGTCGCCACGTCGGTCGGCCTCGGCGTCCTGCAGATCGACGGCGGCATCCGCGCGGTGTTCGGCATCGAGGGTTCGTTGCTCACCCAGATGCTCATCGTCGCCGCGATGTGGGCGGCCTACATGCTCTCGTCGACCACCGGATTGCGCCGCGGGATTCCGTGGCTGTCCAACCTCAACCTGGGCATCTGCGTCGTCCTGCTCGTGTTCGTGTTCATCGCCGGGCCGAGCGTCTTCATCCTCAATGCCTTCGTGCTCGCGCTGGGCGACTATCTCGAGAACTTCGTCCAGTACAGCCTGCGCCTGACGCCCTACGTCGGCGGCACCTGGGTGCGCGACTGGACCATCTTCTACTGGGCCTGGGCGATCGCCTGGTCGCCGTTCGTCGGCACCTTCGTCGCCCGCGTCTCGCGCGGCCGCACGATTCGTGAATTCATCATCGGGGTGCTGCTGATTCCGCCACTGATCGCCTGCATCTGGATCGCGGTCTTCGGCGGAACCGCGCTCTACGAGGACATGCGCCACGGGGCGGGCATCGCGGAGATCGTCAACCAGGACGTTGCCCAGGCGCTCTTCGCCACGTACTCGCACCTTCCGATGACACAACTGCTGTCGGTGGTCTCGATCGCGCTGATCTTCACCTTCCTGGTCACCTCGGCCGACTCCGCCACCTATGTGCTTGCCAGCATGACGACGCTGGGCCGGCTCAATCCGCCGTTCCTCGCCAAGGCGATCTGGGGCGGCCTGATTGCGGTGATCGCCGCGGTACTGCTTGCCGCGGGCGGACTGACTTCGCTGCAGACCGCCTCGCTGGTCGCGGCGCTGCCGTTCACCGTGCTGCTGCTGATGATGGCGATGGCGATCGTGACCCTGCTGCGCCGCGAACCCTTGCCGATCCGCTCGGCCGACCTGCGACACCATCGACGGCTCAGCGCGGCGGCCGAGGCCGCGCCACCGCCCGCCACCCTGGCCGGCACCGTCACGGGCACCGACACCGACACGGGCACGGGCGTTCACGCCGACGACGACCAGAGGGCGTAGGCGCTGCCTCGCCGGGTTCAATCGTCGGTGTCCCGGTCGCGACGGTTGCTCTTCCACAGCGAGGCGAACAGCCAGACGCTGCCCGCGACCGCGCCGGCGAAGCCCGCGAGCCCGAAGATCGGCAGCCCGAGGAGCGTCGGGCCACCGGGCACCGTCATCACGATCGACGAGCCGACGATGAGCGCGGAGATCACGAGGCCGACGACCAGCCGGTTGATGCCCCGGTCGAGCTGGTTCCCGAAGCGGCGCAGCTGGGTCACATCGACATGCAGTTCGAGCCTGCCGCGGCGCGCGGCGCGCAGGAGCCGCGAGAGATCGTCGGGCAGCCCCGCCACCAGCGCGAGCGCCTGGCGCGCGCCGCGCCAGCCATGCTCGAGCATCGCCGCGCTCGAGAAGCGCTCGGACAGCAGCCGGTCGAGCACCGGCACCGCCTCGCTCGCCATGTCGAAGTCGGGATCGAGCTCGCGGCCCATGCCTTCGAGCGAGATGAAGGCCTTGACCAGCAGGCTCAGGTCGGCGGGCAGGCTGATGCGGTGCCTGCGCAGGATCGCAAGGACGTCGCCGATCATCTCGCCGACCTGCAGCTGCCGCAGCGGCACGCCCCGGTACTGGTCGGCGAACGCCTCGACATCGGTCACGAGGCCATCCTCGTCGAGCACGCCGGAGCCGGCCCAGTCGAGCAGCACCTCGACCGCTCGCTCCGGCTGCTGTCGCACCAGGCCGAACAGGAGCTCCGTCAGCTGCTCGCGATGCCGGGCGTTCAGCCGGCCGACCATGCCGAAGTCGATGAACGCGATCCGGTTGCCCGGCAGGTAGAAGACGTTGCCGGGATGCGGATCGGCATGGAAGAAGCCGTCCTCCAGGATCATCTTCAGCACGGCGCGGGCGCCGCGGCGCGCGAGCAGCCGCCGATCCAGTCCGGCGGCGTCGAGCTCGCCCACCTTGCGGCCCGCGATGCCCTCGATGCGTTCCTGCGCGCAGAGGCTCTCGGTGCACCATTGCCAGTACACCCGCGGGATCACCACGACGGAATCCGTGCCGATCGCCTCGTCGGCCCCGGAGGCCGCCGTCGCGGCTTCGTCGTCGCGCCATCCCTCGAAGTTCGCGGCGATGCGGTTGGCGTTGCGGCACTCGGCGACGAAGTCGAGCTCGTTGCGCAGCGTCCTTGCGAAGCGACGCACCACCTGCTGCGGCCTGAAGGCGCGCAGCTCCGGGCTCTCGGCCTCGATCAGCTGGGCGATGCGCGCCATCAGGCGCAGGTCGGCCTCGACGATCGACCGGATGCCGGGACGCCGCACCTTGAGGACGATCTCCTCTCCCTCGAAGGTGCGGGCCCGATAGACCTGCGCGATCGACGCCGCCGCCAGCGGCTCGGGGTCGAACTCGGCGAAGACGTCCTCGGGCGGCGCTCCGAGGTTCTCCAGCAGCTGCTCGCGCACCTTGTCGTACGGGACGGCCGGGGCGCGGTCCTGCAGCTTGCCGAACTCCTCGATCCACTCGGGCTCGAGCAGGTCCACGCGGCTCGCCAACATCTGGCCGAGCTTGACGAAACTGGGCCCGAGCTCCTCGAAGGCGCGTCGCACACGGGCCGGCGCGGAGAGCTGCGCATCCTCCGCGGCGGCGCGCCAGTGCAGCGCGAGGCCCGCCCGCTCGAGCGCGTTGCCCAGTCCGATCCGGCGCACGACGTCGCTGAAGCCGTAGCGGACGAGGACGGAAGCGATGTCGTGGAGCCGGCCGATGTCGCGGACCGAGGTCAGGGCCTGCCAGAGCATGATGCCTCTCGGGAGAGTCGGGGGAGTCGCCCCGCGGCATGCCCGGAGCGACCAGGCCGATTGTCACCGCAGGGGCGGTCAGTCGGCCAGCCCGGCGCAGCCCTGCCGGCCGTCGGCGCGCGGGCCGGTCAGCACCCTCCAGTGGCAGGCGAGGTGCATGCCGAATGCAAGCACCCAGCAGCCTGCGGACAAGCCGATGGCGACGGCCGGATCGAGCCCGGCCAGGCCCATCGCGGCGCGGGCGCCGGCGGCGCTGGCGATGAGCCCGACGGCGACCGGTACCCAGCCGCGCTCATCCGGCTCGAAACCCGCATGGATGCGGCCGGCGATGTTCAGCACCGCGAAGATCGCGAGCCCCATGCCCCCCACCATGAGGAGATGCCGGCCGGCGCTCGCCCAGGGCTGGCCGGCGAGCACGCCCGCCCCGATGACCGCGTAGCCGATCGCCATGAACCAGTAGACGAGGTACAGCATGAAGGCCCAGCGACGCAGCAGCGCGCGGCCCACGTGCCAGTCGTTGGTCAGGTTGAGCAGGGCGGCCGCGCCGGCCAGTGCGAGCCATCCCGAGACCGGGTGGCCCGCTGCGACGAACTCCGCCACCGTGTAGGCGAGGATGCAGCCGATGGCGAGATTGCGGCGCGGCGGCCGGGCGAGGTATTCGACTTCCGTGTTGCCGACCTCGTCGAGCGCGGCAAGACGTCAGCTTAACAAGACTTCAGTTTGAGT
>DAIMFM010000032.1:6117-13649 GCA_036724585.1 Burkholderiaceae bacterium
ACGATGAGGCTCATCAGCAGGCCCACCGTCACGAGCAGCCAGCGCATCGGCCAGTTGCCGGCCAGCGCGTCGACATGGAAGCCGGCGCTCGCCACCAGCATCGCGCCGAGCACCCACAGGAACGAGACGTGGCGCCGCTCCGGGTCCGCGAGGAGACGGGGCGCGAGCAGGCCCAGCAGGAGGCACAGCAGGCCGAGGTCGGCAAGCATCGCCAGGATGCCGAGCAGGGGCAGCGCCGAACCGGCGAAGGCGAGCCGGCCGAGGGTCCACAGCAGCAGGAGCCCGAAGCCCTGCTCGCGCGTGAACTCCGGGGATCCGGTGAATTCCGGGATCGAGGTCAGCGTGAAGCCGACCACCGAGGCCAGGACGAAGCCGAAGAGCAGCTCGTGGGCATGCCAGACGACGGGACCGCCGGCCACCGGCGGCAGGGGCGTGCCCAGGAGCCAGAAGGAGGCCCAGGCCGCGATGGCCAGCACGGCGCTGGCCGCGGTGAGCAGGAAGAACGGCCGGAAGCCGCACTCGAACAGCGGCGACACCGGTCCGGCATGGAGGAACTTCAGCATCGCAGCTGCCGCTCCGTCGCCCGGGCCGGCGCCGCGGGGTCCAGGCCGAAGCTCTCACGCACGACCCGATCCTGCAGCAGCGATGCGGTGACCCGGTAGACGAAGGCATCGTCGCGCGCCGCGCCGGGCGCGTCGATCGCGAAGCGCCGGGCGATCCGGCCGGGCGATGGCGTCATCACCAGGATCGTGTCGCACAGCCGGACCGCTTCCATGAGGTCGTGGGTGATCATCAGGACGCCCATGCGGCGCTCGCGCATATGGTCGAGCAGCAGCGCGTACATCTCCAGCTTCAGGCCCACGTCGAGCGCCGAGAACGGCTCGTCGAGCAGCATGAGATCGGGCTCGATGGCGAGCGCCCGCGCGAGCGCGACCCGGCTCTGCATGCCGCCCGAGAGCTGGTGCGGGAACTTCGCCAGGTCGTCGACGGCGAGCCCCATGCGCAGCCCCAGCGCCCGCGCGCGCGCCTCGCGCTGCCGCCGCGCCATGCCGGCCGCCTTGAGGCCCAGCGCGATGTTGTCGAGGGCGCTCTTCCAGGGCAGCAGTCGCGGCTGCTGGAACATGCAGGCCGGACGCGCGAAGCCGTTGTCCATGCTGCCGGTGCGCACCGCGAGGAGCCCGGCGCACAGGTGCAGCAGGGTCGTCTTGCCGCAGCCGGAGGGCCCCACCAGGGCCAGTGCCTCGCCGGCCGCGACATCGAGGTCGATGTCCTCTAGGACCGGACGCAGGGCGAAGGCATGCGCCAGGCCGCGAACCGACAGGCGCGGCGCCGGTGCGGCGGCTGCGGCGTCCCGGCGCGCGGCCGGGCCGGCGGTGGCGGGGAGGGCGCGGGCGTTCATGCGGGCAGGCGCCAGCGCTCGATCTCGCGCTTGACCGGCTCGAGCAGGAGGTATTCGACCGCGAGCAGCAGGCCGACCACCGCGCTGATCCACGCAAGCGTCGCGGCGGTGTCCAGGTGCGAGCGACTGACCGCGAGCGCGGCGCCCACGCCGTCGCCGGAAGCGAGCAGCTCGGCCATCACCACCACCTTCCAGGAGATGCCGAGCGCCGTGATCCAGGCCGGGAACAGGTAGGACACGATCTGCGGCAGGTAGACGTCGACGAGGCGCATCGCCGGCGGCAGGCGGTAGGCGCTCGCCATGTCGCGCAGCTGGCCGTCGAGGGTGCGCGCGCCCTGCATCGCGCCGACGAAGACGACGGGCAGGCAGGCGATGAAGACGGTGAAGACCGGCGTGCCGTCGCCGCTGCCGAACCACAGCATGGCGAGCACCAGCCAGGCGATCGGCGGCGTGCCGATGAGCACGGTCATGACCGGCCGCGACATCATGGATGCCGTCATGGACAGGCCGGCGGCGATGCCGAAGACGCTGCCCAGCAGCAGCGCCGCGCCGAAGCCGGCAAGGGCGCGGCGCGCGGTCGTCGCCAGCTCGGCCCAGGCGCCGCCTTCGGCCAGCAGGTGGGCGAGCGTGCCGGCGGTGCTGCGGGGATCGGGCAGTATCAGTGCGCCGTAGGCGACGCTCAGCCATTCCCAG
Organism: Burkholderiaceae bacterium; assembly: GCA_036724585.1. Lineage (GTDB taxonomy): Bacteria > Pseudomonadota > Gammaproteobacteria > Burkholderiales > Burkholderiaceae_E > JAMLIN01. Next base: position 8,210 of record DAIMFM010000032.1, read on the forward strand.
GCGGCGAGCACGAGCAGCAGGCTCGCGACGGCGCCCCAGCCGCTCCAGAGGTAGGCGGGCAGGCCCCGGACGGCACTGCGCAGGAAGCTCAAGGTGCGCGTCCATAGAACGCGGCGTCCGGCATGCGGCCCCCGATCGACGCCGGATTGCGACGCAGCAGCGCGTCGAAGAAGAACTCGAGTTCCTCGCGGGCCTCGGCGACCGGCACCGCCTCGAGCGGGCTCGCGGCGATCGCGGCGGCGACGGCGTCCGCATCGAGCATGTCGATGCGGGCGGCCACCATGCGACCGCACTCGGTCGGGTTCGCCTTGCACCATGCGAGCGAATCACGATACGCGGCGTGTATCCGGGCCACGACATCGGGCCGTTCGCGCAGCGCGCCGACGACGGCGATGCCCGCCTGCGGCACCCGCGGCGGGCGCTGCAGCACGCGACCCCATTCCGCCTGCAGGTCGATCGAGCGATGGAGCTCGGGCGCGGCGACGCTGGCGGGGAAGGATTTCGCTCGCTGCAGCGCCATCGACACCATCGGTTCGGCGAGCAGCGCATGGTCGACCCTGCGCGCGAGCAGCAGCTGCATCGCGTCCACCGGCGAGGCCACGTAGCGAAGCTCGAAGTCGCGCCGCGGGTCCAGGCCCTGCGCCTCGCTGACCAGGCCGAACAGCAGGTCGGGCATGTCCGCCCGGAACGGCATGGCGATCTCCTCCCCCTTCAGGTCGGCCAGGGTCTCGAGCGAGGGATCGCGCGACACCAGCCACAGGATGCCCCAGGTCGAGACGTTCACCAGTTCGACGGCGGCGCCCCGGTTGTAGAGGTTGGCCGCGACATTGGTCGGGACGGCGAGGACATCGGCCTTGCCCTCGAGGGCGAGCACGCGCAGCTGGTCGGGATCGCGCCAGGGACGGAACTCGACCGTCCGCGCGACATCGGCGAGCGCCCCGGACTGCGCCATGTGAATGAGCGGGAAGGACACGGCCGCGAGCGGACCGCCGAGGACGAGGCGGGGCAGCGGCGGCGAGGACGGTGGCGATTGCGGTGGCGACTGCGGCGAGGCCTTTGCCGGCGCGGGCACCAGGGGCAGGACGGCCAGCAGGCAGGCGAGCAGCAGCGCCCGGAACATCGATGACGGCATCCTGGAACCCTCCACTGAGCATCACGACGAGGCCGCGGCCGGGTGCCTGGATCTCCTGTCCGGCGAGGCGCCGGCTCGCCCGAAGGGCGGGTCGTCGCCCTCCGGGGCACAATAGGAGAATGAGAAGCGTTTGTAATTGAACTGGTTCAAGGCAGGCGGACCGCGGCCCCGCTGCCCGGGCGGCGGCGAATGCCGTACCTTCGGACCGATGTCGACCGAATCACCCGTGCCCGATGCCGGGCTCCCGATCTTCCAGGTGCGCGGCCTTCGCAAGGTCTACCGGACCGGCGAAGTCGAGGTCCATGCGCTGCGCGATGTCGACCTGGATGTGGCGCGCGGGGAGTTCATCGTCCTGCTCGGCGCATCGGGCAGCGGCAAGTCGACGCTGCTCAACATCCTGGGCGGGCTCGACGTGCCGAGTGCGGGCACGGTGCGCTTCGCCGGCCGCGAGCTGGGCAGCGCCAGCGAAGCGGAACTCACGCGCTACCGGCGCGACCATGTCGGTTTCGTCTTCCAGTTCTACAACCTGATCCCCAGCCTCACGGCGTTCGAGAACGTTGCGCTGGTCACGGACATCGTGTCCGACGCGATGCCGATCGACGAGGCGCTCGGCCTCGTCGCGCTGGCGCCCAGGCGCGACCACTTCCCGTCCCAGCTCTCCGGCGGCGAGCAGCAGCGGGTGGCCATCGCGCGCGCGATCGTCAAGCGGCCCGAAGTGCTGCTGTGCGACGAGCCGACCGGGGCGCTCGACTACGAGACCGGCAAGCTCGTGCTGGAGGTGATCGAGCGGATCAATCGCGAGCTCGGCACGACGGCGATCATCATCACCCACAACGCGGCGATCGCGGGCATGGCCGATCGCGTGATCCGGCTCGGTGACGGCCGGATCCAGGGCATCGAGCGCAACACCCGGAAACTGTCGCCTTCGGAGCTGTCCTGGTGAATGGCCTGCTCGCCCTGCGCTGGGTGCCGCATGCGCTCGATCGCAAGCTGCTGCGCGAACTCGCGCGCATGTGGAGCCAGGCGCTCACCATCGCGCTGGTGGTGGCGAGCGGCGTCGGCGGCTTCATCACCAGCCTGAGCGCGGTCGATTCGCTGGTCGCCGCCCGCGACCGCTTCTATGCCGAGGAGCGTTTCGCCGACGTGTTCGCGACGGTCAAGCGCGCCCCGGATGCGCTCGAGCCCAGGCTGCGCGCGATCCCGGGCGTGGCCGACGTGCAGACCACCATGGAGCACCTCGTGCGGGTGCGGCTCGAGGGCGTGAGCGACCCCATCGTCGGGCGCCTCATCGGCATCGACGACCGGGAGCCGCCGCGCATGAACCGCGTCGTGCTGCGCACGGGCCGGTTTCCCGAGCTCGGGGAATCCGGCGCGCGGGGCGACGGCCGCATCGAGGCGCTGGTGTCGGCCGGGTTCGCCGACGTGCGCGGGCTCGAGCCGGGCGATACCGTCCGGGCGCTCGTCAACGGCAACGAGCGCGGGCTGTTGATCGTCGGCACGGCGCTCTCGCCCGAGTACATCTTCGCCAGCCTCAGCGGCCATCCGGACATGCGGGGCTTCGGGGTGTTCTGGGTCGACCGCGACACCCTGGCCGCCGCCTACGACATGGACGGTGCCTTCACCCAGGTGGCGGCCAAGCTCGCCCCGGGCGCGTCCGATCGCGACGTCGTGGCGCGGCTGACGCGTGCCCTGGAACCCTACGGCGTGGGCGAGGCCCACGGCCGGGAGGACCAGGTCTCGCACTCGATCCTCGATGGCGAGATCCGGCAGCAGCAGATCCTGGGCACGGTGCTGCCCTCGATCTTCCTCGGCGTGGCCGCCTTCCTGCTCAACGTCGTGGTCTCGCGGCTCGTGTCCACCCAGCGCGAGCAGGTCGCGGCGCTGAAGGCGCTGGGCTACGCCGACACGAGCATCGCCATCCACTACCTGAAGCTGGTGCTGGTGATCGTGGCGATCGGCTTCGGGCTGGGCGTCTGGCTCGGCGCCGCGCTCGGCGCCGGCTTCACCCGGCTCTACGCCGAGTTCTTCTACTTCCCGATCCTCGAGCACCGGATCGCGCCTTGGCTGTTCGTGGTCAGCCTCGGCATCACGATGGCGACGGCGGTCGCCGGCACCCTCAACGCCATCGCCGCCACGGTGCGCCTGCCGCCGGCCGAGGCGATGCGTCCGCCGGCGCCGGGACACTTCCGCCGGACCCTGCTCGAGCGCCTCGGCCTTGCGAACATTCCGCCGGCACTGCGGATGGTCCTGCGCAACATGGAGCGCAGGCCGTGGCGCACGAGCCTGTCGATCGGCGGCGTGGCCGCGGCCGTCGCCATCGTCGTCATGGGCAACTTCGTGCGCGATGCGATGGACCACATCGTCCATACCCAGTTCAACCTCGCGATGCGCAGCGACGTGGTGCTGTGGATGGTGGAGGCCAGCAACGACCGCGCGCGCTTCGAGATCGAGCGCCTGCCCGGCGTGATCGCCGTCGAGTCGGGCCGCGACGTGCCCGTGCGCTTCGTCCACGGGGCGAGCAGCGAGCGCGGCGTGATCCAGGGCTATGCCGCACAACCGGAACTGCGTCGCATCATCGATACCGAAGGCCGGAACGTGCGGCTGCCGAAGGGCGGGTTGCTGATGACCGACCGGCTCGCCGCCAAGCTCGGCCTGCGGGTGGGCGAACGGGTGCGCGCGCAGGTGCTCGAGGGGCGTCGCCAGTCGCTCGATCTCACGCTGGTCGCGACGGTTCCCGAGATGATCGGGCTCAATGCCTACATGGAACGACGCGAGCTCAATCGCCTGGTCCAGGAGGGCGATGTCTCGTCGCTGTTCGCGGTGGCGCTCGAGCGCGGCAGCGAAGAGGCCTTCCTCGAGGCCGTCCAGGAACTGCCGCGGGTGGTCGGCACCTTCAGCAAGGACACGCTCGTGCGCAACATGGAGGAGGTGAGCGCGCGCAACGTGCGCCTCATGAGCACGGTGCTGACGCTGTTCGCCAGCGTCATCGCCGTCGGGGTGGTATAGAACAATGCCCGCATCGCGCTGGCCGAGCGGCTCTGGGAGCTCGCCAGCCTGCGGGTCCTGGGCTTTACGCGCGCCGAAGTCTCGGCGCTGCTGCTCGGCGAGATGGCGATCTCGATCGCGGTGGCGCTGCCGATCGGCATGCTGCTCGGCTGGGGCCTGGTGGAGCTGGTCGCCGAACTGATGAAATCCGACCAGTTCGAATTCCCGGTCGTGATCCGGGCGAGGACCTACGCCTGGGCCGCGATCTGCGTGGTGGCCGCCGGCCTGGCGAGCGCGCTCGTGGTGCGCCGCCGGGTCGACCGGCTCGACATGGTCGCCGCGCTCAAGACGAGGGAATGAGCCGATGAAGTCGCGCCGCATCCCGTACACGCTGGTCGCGATCGCGGCGGTGGCGGGCCTGCTCGCCTGGGCCTTCGCGCCGCGCCCGGTCGAGGTCGAGGTGGCCACCGCGACCCGGGGCCTGTTCGAGCGCACGATCGACGAGGACGCCAAGACCCGGCTGCGCGAGCGCTACACGATCTCGGCCCCGCTCAGCGGCCAGCTGGCGCGCATCGGCCTGCGCGAGGGCGACGCGGTGAAGGCCGGCGACGTGCTGGCCACGATCGCGCCGAGCATCTCGCCGATGCTCGACGATCGCACGGTCGCCGAGCTCGATGCCCGCATCGAGGCCGCCGAGGCCATGGTGCGGCGGGCCGGGGCTCGCATCGAGCGGGCGCAGGTGGCGGTCGCGCAGGCGCGCATCGAGGTGGGCCACAGCGAGGAGCTGGCCCGCCAGGGATTCGTCGCCCCGACCAAGCTGCAGAACGACAGGCTCAACCTGCGGGCGGCCGAGAAGGAGTACGAGACGGCGGTGCTCGATCGCCGGGTGGCCAACCACGAGCTCGAGCAGGCGCGCGCCGCGCTGGCGGCGGGCGAGGAGACCCCGGGCCGGGACAGCTTCGTCGTGCGCGCCCCGATCGATGCGCGCGTCCTCGACGTGGTGCAGGAGAGCGCCGGTGCGGTGAGCATCGGCAATCCGCTGCTCGTCCTGGGCGACGTCCGGCGCCTCGAGGTGGTGGCCGAGCTGCTGACCGCCGATGCCCTGCAGACGCCGCCCGGCACGCCGGTACGGATCGACCGCTGGGGCGGTGCCACCCTGCTGGAAGGGCGGGTACGGCTGGTGGAACCGCAGGCGTTCACGAAGGTCTCCGCGCTCGGCGTGGAAGAGCAGCGCGTGCGCGTGCTGATCGACTTCACCAGCCCGTACGAGCGCTGGCAGGCGCTGGGCGATGGCTACCGGGTCGGCGTGAGGCTGGTCGTGCG
>DAIMFM010000032.1:13659-17260 GCA_036724585.1 Burkholderiaceae bacterium
AGCGAAGTCGCAGGAGACGCTGCGGACCGCGCTGGCGATGGGTGCTGATCGCGCGATCCTGGTGATGCATGATGGCATCGCTGAGCCGCTGGCGGTGGCGAAATTGCTCAAGGCGATTGCGGGCGAGGAACAGCCCGGCCTCATCATCCTGGGCAAGCAAGCGATCGACGATGACAGCAACCAGACCGGCCAGATGCTCGCTGCCCTGCTCGGCTGGGCGCAAGGTACATTCGCGAACAAGGTCGAGGTATCGGGCGAGAGCGTCCACGTGACGCGCGAGGTCGACGGCGGGCGCGAGATGGCGGTCTTCGTCGTCGAAGCGGGGCGGGCGCGCCTGGTGCCGGTGGAGATCGGCGATCGCAACGGCGTGCACGCCTGGGTCAGGCAGGGCCTGGCGGAGGGCGACCGGGTGGTGGTCTACCCTCCGAGCCAGGTGAAGGATGGCGTCCGGGTGTCGGTGCGCGAGGACTGATCCTACCGTTCCGGTGCGCTGGCCGCCTCGAGCACGGACATGTCCGACGGCGTGAGGCGCAGGCGGGCGGCGCGCAACAGGCTCTCGAGCTGCGCGATGCTCGTGGCGCTCGCGATCGGCGCACTCACGCCCTGGCGCGCGATCAGCCACGCGATCGCGACTTCCGCGGGGGCTGCGCCATGCGCTCCCGCGACCTCGTCGAGGGCCGCCAGGATGCGGTTGCCGCGCGGGTTCATGTAGTTGACGACCCGGCTGCCGCGCGGGCTCTGGCCCAGGTCTTCCTGCGTCCGGTACTTGCCGGTGAGGAAGCCCGATGCAAGGCTGTAGTAGGTGATGACGCCGAGCCCCTCGGCGATCGCGAGGTCGCGCAGCGGTCCTTCGTAGCGGTCGCGCACGTACAGGTTGTATTCCGGCTGGATCACCTCGTAGCGCGCGAGGCCCGCCCGCGCCGAGGTGGCGAGGGCCTCGCGCAGCTGGGCTTCGTCGTAGTTGGATGCGCCGATCGCGAGCACCTTGCCGTCGCGCACGAGCGCATCGTGCGCGCGCAGCGTTTCCTCGATCGGCGTGACCGGATCGGGGAAGTGGCTGAAGTAGACATCGATGCGGTCGGTGCGCAGGCGTCGCAGCGAGGCCTCGACCGACGCGACGATGTTCGATGCGCTGAGGCCGCCGCCCTTCTCCTTGAGCGCCGCGCCCGCCTTCGTGATGATCACGCAGCGGTCGCGCCGCGAGGGATCGGCGGTGAGCCAGTTGCCGATGATGGTTTCCGATTCGCCGCCCTGGTTGCCGGGCGCCCAGGCGGAATAGGCGTCGGCGGTGTCGATGGCATCGAAGCCGGCGCCGGTGAAATGATCGAGCAGCTTGAAGGAGGTCGCCTGGTCGGCGGTCCAGCCGAAGACGTTCCCGCCGAACACGAGCGGTGCGATCTCGATGCCGCTGCGGCCCAGGGGGCGCTTGCCTGGATGGGTCATGTCGGTCACTCCTAGACGAGGGGGATTGCGGATCGGGACAAGGCAAGACCCGATTGTGGACTATCCGCGCGCGCCGCTGCGCTTCGACGGGTCTAGACTTCCCCGATGGGCCGCTCCATCGAGCGTGCCCGTTCATCCATCGGAGGAGGACCAGAGATGACGGAGTCGATGTCGGATACGCCCGGGCCCTCGCGGGCCGCCAAGTCCGCGCTGCATGCGTTTGCCGCGGGCATCGTTCTTGCGCTGGGGGTCGGCCTCGGGCCGGTCCACGCGCAGCCCGCGGTGAAGATCGGCGTGCTGGGCGATGTATCGGGCACCTACGCCGCGATGGGCGGCCCCGGCTCCGTGGTCGCGGCCGAACTCGCGATCGCCGACTGCCTCGCCGCCGAATGCAAGGGCATGACGATCGAGCTCGTCTCGGCCGACCACCAGAACAAGCCCGACGTCGGAACGGCCATCGCGCGCGAATGGTTCGACCGCGAAGGCGTCACCGCGATCGCCGACCTGACGAACTCGGCCGTGGCGCTCTCGGTGCAGGGCCTCACCCGCGAGAAGAACCGGATCGCCCTGTTCTCGGGCCCGGCGACCACCGCCCTGACCAACAAGAACTGCTCGCCGGTGGGCTTCCACTGGATGTTCGATACCTACGCGCTGTCGGCCGGCGGTGCGCGGGCCACCGTTGCCGACGGCGGCAAGTCGTGGTTCTTCATCACGGTCGACTACGCCTTCGGCCACTCACTCGAGGCCGACACCGCGAAGATGGTCGAGAGCCTGGGCGGCACCGTGGTCGGCAGCGTGCACCATCCGCTCAACACGGCGGACTTCGCTTCCTACCTGCTGCAGGCGCAGGCCTCGCAGGCGCAGGTCGTCGCGCTGGCCAACGGCGGCCAGGACACGGTCAACGCGATCAAGCAGTCACGGGAGATCGGCATCGTGCAGGGCGGCCAGCGCCTGGTCTCGCTGCTCGTGTTCCTCTCCGACCTGCGGGCGCTGGGCCTGGAGCCGGCGCAGGGCCTGAGCTACGTCGACGGCTTCTACTGGGACTTCGATGACGCGACGCGCGACTGGTCGGCCCGCTTCGCCGAGGCGTTCGACGGCCTCAAGCCCACCATGGTGCAGGCCGGCGTCTATTCGAGCGTGCTGCACTACCTGCGCGCGGTGGCCGATGCCGGGTCGATCGACGGCGACAAGGTCGCCGCCAGCATGCGCAAGCTGCCCATCCGCGACCCGATCATGCGCAACGCGAAGATCCTGCCCAACGGGCGCGTGATCCACGACATGTATCTTTACCAGGCCAAGACCCCGGCCGAGTCGACGGGCGGCTGGGACTACTCGAAGCTGATCGCCACCATTCCGGCGGCCGAGGCGTTCCAGCCGCTGTCGGAATCGACCTGTCCCTTGCTTAAAGACTAGCGCGACGCCCGCGGCCCGGGCCCCCGGGGTTCGCCATCGGCGGCCCCGCGGGGCGCGGGCGCTTCCGTCGCCGGGTCGCCGTCTCGCGCGTCGGTCACGGCGTCGTCCATCAGCGGCAGGAAGCCGGGCGACTGCAGGTCCTCGAACTGGTCGTTCTCCACTGCCCAGAAGAAGGCGATCCCGGCGCCGACCACCACCAGCAGGGACACCAGGATCATGACAGGGAGAATGCTCACGGCGTGCTCAACCCGAGGACGGGGATGCCGGCGCGCCTTCGAGCGGCATCCTGAAGTTCTGCTGGCTGCCGGTATCCAGCGGCGGGTCGGGATAGCGCGCCGCCATCACGATCATCCAGATGCAGCCGGCGATCGATGCCAGCAGGATGAAGGAGCCCAGCCACAGCATCGGATGGCGATACCAGGCGTGGGTGCTTCGACTGGCGCTCATTGGCCCGCCCCCGCGGGGTTCGACTGGCGGTAGACCCAGGCGGCGATCGTCTTCGCCTCGGTCTCCGACAGGCGTGAACGAAAGGCGGGCATCTCGCCGCTGCGGCCTTCGCGGATGGATTTCTCCACCTGCGCCTGGCTGCCGCCGTAGAGCCAGACGTCGTCCGTCAGGTTGGGGGCGCCGAGCGCGGGATTGCCCTTGCCGTCGGCGCCGTGGCAGGCCGCGCAGGCCGTGAACTGCTCCTTGCCGAGCGCCGCCTTGACCGGGTCGTTCGCGCGCCCGGACAGGCCGAGCACGT
>DAIMFM010000033.1:0-16976 GCA_036724585.1 Burkholderiaceae bacterium
CGGTGCCGTGGATGATCGTGGCGTCGTCGGCGCAGAAGGCCTTGATCGTGTTGATCACTTCGTTGGTCTCGCGCAGCTTGAGGCTGCGGCTGGCCGTGATGTTCACGATGACCCCGCGGGCGCCGTTGAGGTCCACGCCATCGAGCAGCGGCGAGGCGACAGCCTGTTCGGCCGCTAGCCGTGCACGATCCAGGCCCGAGGCCTCCCCGATGCCCATCATGGCCTTGCCCTTGTCGCCCATCACCGTCTTGACGTCGGCGAAGTCGACGTTGACCAGGCCCGGCACGTTGATGATCTCGGCGATGCCCGCGACCGCGTTGTTGAGCACGTCGTCGGCGCGCCGGAACGCATCCTCGAGGCTGGCGTCCTCGTCCATGACCTCGAACAGCTTCTGGTTGAGCACGACGATCAGCGAATCCACCTTGCCGACGAGCTGGTCGATCCCGTCGTCGGCGATCTTCGCCTTCTTGGCCCCCTCGAACTCGAAGGGCTTGGTGACCACGCCGACGGTGAGGACGCCGAGCTCCTGCGCGACCTCGGCCACCAGCGGCGACGCGCCGGTGCCGGTGCCCTTGCCCATGCCGGCGGTCAGGAACACCATGTGCGCGCCTTCGAGGGCGGCCCGGATCTCGTCGCGCATCGCCTCGGCAGCGGCACGGCCCGCCTCGGGACGCGCGCCGGCGCCGAGGCCCTGGTCACCCAGCTGGATGATGTTGCTCGCCTGCGAGCGTCGCAGCGCCTGCTTGTCGGTGTTGATGGCGACGAACTCGACGCCCTGCACACCCTTGTTGATCATGTGGTTCACGGCGTTGCCGCCGGCTCCACCGACACCGATCACCTTGATCACGGCGCCTTCGATTTCGTTCTCGATCATCTCGAATTTCATGTCTGCGACCTCCTAGCGGTTTTTCGCTGAACCCGATTGACTGACTAGAAATTGCCCAGGAACCAGTCCTTCATCCGACGAAGCGTCTCGGTGAAGGACCCCGACTGCTCTGCGACCTTGCGGCCTCGCAAGTGTTGGATCCTCGCTTCTTCGAGCAAGCCCACGGCCGTCGCGTAGCGGGGCGAGCGCACGACGTCCGACAGGCCGCCGGCATACGCCGGCAGCCCGATTCGTACCGGCTTGAGGAAGATGTCCTCGGCCAGTTCAACCATTCCCGGCAGCAGGCTGGTGCCTCCGGTCAGGACCACTCCCGAGGAGAGCAGCTCCTCGTAGCCCGACTCCCGCAGGACCTGCTGCACCAGGGCGAACAATTCCTCGACGCGCGGCTCGACCACGGCGGCCAGCGCCTGGCGCGACAGCGTGCGCGGGCCGCGGTCGCCGAGCCCGGGGACCTCGATCCGCTCGCTCGGCTCGGCCAGCACCTGCTTGGCGATACCGTGGCGCAGCTTGATCTCCTCGGCCTCGGGGGTGGGCGTGCGCAAGGCCATCGCGATGTCGCTGGTGATCTGGTCGCCGGCGATCGGGATGACGGCGGTATGCCGGATCGCGCCGCCGGTGAAGATGGCGATGTCGGTCGTGCCGCCGCCGATGTCGACCAGCGCCACGCCGAGTTCCTTCTCGTCCTCGGTGAGGATCGAGTTGCTCGAGGCGAGCGGCTGCAGGATCAGGTCGTGGACCTCGAGGCCGCAGCGGCGCACGCATTTCACGATGTTCTGCGCGGCCGAGACCGCGCCCGTGACGATGTGCACCCGGACCTCGAGCCGCACGCCGCTCATGCCGATCGGCTCGCGGATGTCCTCCTGGCCATCGATGATGAACTCCTGCGCAAGGACATGGAGGATCTGCTGGTCGGTCGGGATGTTGACCGCCTTGGCGGTCTCGATGACGCGCACCATGTCGGCTTCGCCGACTTCCTTGTCCTTGATGGCGACCATCCCGCTCGAGTTGAAGCTGCGGATATGGCTGCCGGCGATCCCGGTGTAGACCGAGCGGATCTTGCAGTCGGCCATCAGCTCGGCTTCCTCGAGCGCGCGCTGGATCGAGTTGACGGTCGCCTCGATGTTGACCACGACCCCCTTCTTCAGCCCACGCGACTCGTGCTGGCCGAGCCCGACGATCTCGTAGCTGCCGTCGGCCCGCATCTCCGCCACGATCGTCACGATCTTGGAGGTGCCGATGTCGAGTCCGACGATGAGGTCCTTGCTGTCTCTGGTCATTCTCTGCTCTTCGGGGAGCCGGTCCTGGGGCGTGCGCCGGTGACCGCGGCGGACGCGCCCGACGGTTCCTCGCCTTCGCTCGATTCGATCTGGGCCAGCGCACGAACCGCGAACCCGTTCTGGTAGCGCATGTCGATCACCCCGGCGCGATGGCCGAGCCTCTCCTTCGTGGTGGGGTAGGCGTCGACCCAGCGGGCGATGCGCGAGTCGATCGACCTGGAACGCTCCCGACCGAGCAGCAGCACGGTGCCGTCGTCGAGCTGCATGCGCCAGGCGCGACGCGCCGACATCGATACCGACACCGGCACCCGGCCCAGCGGCTCGATCAGGCTGCTGGCGGTGAGGAAGCGCTCGACGACCTCGGCCTCGGAGCCCGGCGGCCCCGAGAGCTGCGGCAGCGGCCCGTCTTCCTCGGCCTCGTCGAGGTTGGCGGCGAAGAGCTCGCGATACGTATTGACGAGCCGGCCGTCGTGCCACAGCGCCAGCGGGCGATGCTCCTCGATGCGGATCTCGAGGCGATCGGGCCAGATCCGGCGCACGCTCGCATGGCGCACCCACGGCACCGTCTCGACGCGCTCGCGCACCGCCTCGAGCTCGATCGAGAAGAAGCTGCCCTTGATGACCTGCTGCAGGGCCTGCTCGAGCTGCGCCTCGGCCACGTAGCGCAGCGGCCTTTCGTCGATCGGTTCGACCACCACCGCGCGCAGGTCGAACACCGGCCGAGCCATGGCCCAGGCCGCGGCCGCACTGACGAGGCAGACGAGCGCGCAGGCGGCCAGCCCGGCCGTGATGCGGCCAAGCGCGCGGGTGTCGCGCCACGGGTTCATGCCCGCCCCCCGATGCCGGCGCGGCGCGAAGTGATCTTCAGCGAGGCGTCGGCGAGGATGCGCAGGACGAGCGCGTCGAAGTCCATGCCCTGCGCCCGCGCCGCCATGGGCACGAGCGAATGGTCGGTCATCCCGGGCGAGGTGTTCAGCTCCAGGAGGAAGGGCTGCTCGTCGGCGTCGAGCATCAGGTCGACCCGCGCCCAGCCCTCGCAGTCCAGGGCCCGGTAGGCGGCGACCGAGAGCTCCTGGACGCGGCGCGTGAGCGGGCGCGACAGCGGCGCCGGGCAGAGGTACTCGGTGGCGTCGCTGAAGTACTTGTTCTCGTAGTCGTAGTTGCCGCCGGGCGCGCGGATCTCGATCACCGGCAGCGCACGGGCCTTCGCGCCTGCGCCGAGGACGGCGACGGTCAGCTCGCGTCCCGCGACGAAGGCTTCCGCGATCACGCAGTCGTCGCAGGCGGACGCCGTGCGCCAGGCGGCGCGCAGCTGCGACGCCCGCTCCACCTTCGTCAGGCCGAGCGTCGAGCCCTCGCGCGAGGGCTTGACGATGAGCGGCAGCCCGAGCCGGTCGACGATGGCGCCCGAGCGGCTCGTGGCGGTGAGGACCTCGTGGTCGGGAACCGGCAGGCCGACGCTGTCCCAGATCCGCTTGGTCATCAGCTTGTCCATGGCGAGCGCCGATGCCATGACGCCGGGACCGGTATAGGGAATGCCCATCAGTTCGAGCGCCCCCTGGACCGTGCCGTCCTCGCCCCACTTGCCGTGCAGGGCGATGAAGGCCGCGTCGAAGCCGCCGCTGCGCAGGTCCTCCAGGGGCCGTTCGGCGGGATCGAAGGCGAACGCGGCGACGCCGGCGCGATTGAGCGCGGCCAGCACCATGGAGCCCGAGCGCAGCGAGATCTCGCGCTCGGCCGAGCGTCCGCCGTAGAGCACGGCCACCTTGCCGAAGCGGCGTGCCGCCATGCGCTTCGTTCCCCGTTTAGCCATTGCCGTCCTCCCGCAGCGCCGGCGCCACCATGCCGATCGAGCCGGCGCCCATCGCCAGCACCACGTCGCCCGGGCGGGCCGCATCGCGGATCGCCTGCGCCATGTCCGCGATCTCCTCGACGAACACCGGCTCGACCTTGCCGGCGACCCGGATCGCCCGTGCCAGCGCGCGGCCGTCGGCGGCCACGATCGGCGCCTCGCCGGCCGGGTAGACCTCGGCCAGCAGCAGCGCGTCCACGGTCGAGAGGACGCGCACGAAGTCCTCGAAGAGATCGCGCGTGCGGGTGAAGCGGTGCGGCTGGAAGGCGAGCACGAGGCGGCGGCCCGGAAAGGCGCCGCGGGCCGCGGCGATGGCGGCGGCCATCTCGGCCGGATGGTGGCCGTAGTCGTCGACCAGGGTGAACTCGCCGCCGCCGGCGAGCGGCACCTCGCCATGGCGCTGGAAGCGTCGCGAGACGCCCTTGAACCCGGCCAGCGCGGCGACGATCGCCGCGTCGTCGACGCCGAGCTCGGTCGCCACGGCGATCGCCGCCAGCGCGTTCTGCACGTTGTGCACGCCGGGCGCGTCGAGCACCACCTCCAGCGGATCCTGGCCCTCGCGCACCACCGTGAAGCGCATGCGCCCGGCGTCAGCCACCGCATCGACGGCGCGTACCTGCGCCTCGGCGCACAGGCCATAGGTGACGATCGGCTTGGAGACGAAGGGCATGATCTCGCGCACATGCGGATCGTCGATGCACATCACCGCCGCGCCGTAGAACGGCAGGCGCTGCGTGAACTCGACGTAGGCCTGGCGCAGCCGGGCGAAGTCGTGCCCGTAGGTCTCCATGTGGTCCGCATCGATGTTCGTGATGACCGCGATCATCGGCGACAGGTTCAGGAAGGAGGCGTCGCTTTCGTCGGCCTCGACCACGATGTACTCGCCCGTGCCGAGGCGGGCGTTGGCGCCGGCGCTGTTGAGGCGCCCGCCGATGACGAAGGTCGGGTCCAGCCCGCCCTCGGCCAGGATCGAGGCCACGAGGCTCGTGGTGGTCGTCTTGCCATGGGTCCCGGCGATCGCGATGCCCTGCTTGATCTTCATCAGCTCGGCGAGCATCAGCGCGCGCGGCACCACCGGGATGCGGCGTGCGCGCGCCGCGATCACCTCGGGGTTGTCGCCCGCGACCGCGCTGGAGGTGACGATGCAGTCCGCACCCTCGATGTTCTCCGCTGCGTGCGCATGCCGCACGTCGGCCCCGAGTCCGGCGAGGCGCGCTGTCGCGGCACTGGCCGCAAGGTCCGAGCCGCTGATCCGGTAGCCGAGGTTGAGCAGGACCTCGGCGATCCCGCTCATGCCGGAGCCGCCGATGCCGACGAAGTGGATGTGCTTGACCTTGTGCTTCATCGCGCGTCGTCCCTTGCGACCGCCTCGCAGGCGTCGGCCAGCTCGCGGCCGGCGTCGGGCCGCGCGAGCTCGCGCGCGCGCAGCGCCATGCCGAGGAGGCGCTCCCGGTCCATGCCCTCGAGGACGGCGGCCAGCGCCGCGGGATCGAGCGCATCCTGCGGCAGCAGGACCGCGGCATCGCGGTCGGCCAGGAAGCGGGCGTTCGTCGTCTGGTGGTCGTCGACCGCATGCGGATACGGCACCAGCACGCTGGCCAGGCCCGCGGCGGCGAGCTCGGACACCGTCATCGCGCCGGCGCGGCAGATCACCAGGTCGGCGCGCGCGTACTCGGCGGCCATGTCGTCGATGAAGGCGCGCACGTCGGCCTCGACGCCGGCGTGCGCATAGGCCTCGCGCAGGACGTCGACATGCGCCTTGCCGGCCTGGTGCACCACGTCCGGCCGGCGCGGCCCCGGGATCATCGCCAGCGCGGCCGGCACGGCCTCGTTGAGCGCCTTCGCCCCGAGGCTGCCACCGACGACGAGCAGGCGCAGCGGCCCTTCCCGGCCGCGCATGCGCTCGTCCGGCGGCGCGAGCGTGGCCACCGCCGTGCGCACCGGGTTGCCGCACCACTGGGCGTCGGGCAACGCCCCCGGGAAGGCGACCAGCGTGCGACGGGCGAAGCGCGCCAGCACCCGGTTGGTGAGCCCGGCGATCGAGTTCTGCTCGTGGATCACCAGCGGCCGGCCCAGCATCGCCGCGACCAGGCCGCCCGGGAAGGCCACGTAGCCGCCGAGCCCGAGCACCACGGCGGGACGGACCTCGCGCAGCACCTGCAACGCCTGCCAGAGCGCCCGCGCCAGCCGCCACGGCGCGAGCAGGCGGGTCGCGAGCCCCTTGCCGCGCAGGCCGCCGATACGCACCCAGCGCATCGGGATGCCGTGGCTGGGGACCAGCTCGGCCTCGAGGCCGCCGGGCACGCCGAGCCAGACCACGGACCAGCTGCGGGCGCGCATTTCGTCGGCGACCGCCAGCCCCGGCATGACGTGGCCGCCGGTGCCACCGGCCATGATCATCAGGGTCCGGCTCATGCCGTACCCCCACGCATCATCTGCCGGTTCTCGAAGTCGATCCGCAGCAGGATCGCGATGGCGATGCAGACCGCGAGGATGCTCGAGCCGCCGTAGCTCATCAGCGGCAGGGTCAGGCCCTTGGTCGGCAGCACGCCGGTGTTCACGCCGATGTTGATCAGGGACTGGATCGCGATCCAGACGGCGATCCCCTTGGCGACGAGGCCCGAATAGGGACGGTCGAGGGCGATCGACTGGCGGCCGATCTCGAAGCCGCGCCGTACCAGCCAGAACAGCAGGCCGACCACCACCAGCACGCCGACCAGGCCGAGCTCCTCCCCGATCACCGCCAGCAGGAAGTCGGTATGCGCCTCGGGCAGGTAGTTGAGCTTCTCGATCGAGCCGCCGAGGCCGACCCCGAAGAGCTCGCCGCGGCCGAACGCGATCAGCGAGTGGGTGAGCTGGTAGCCCGCGCCGAAGGCGTTCTCCGGCGAGAACGGATCGTCGAGCAGCAGCTCGAGCCGGGCGAGCCGGTAGGGCTGGGCGAAGATCAGCATGACGATGGTCGACAGGGCGGCGACGATCAGGCCGATGAAGAGCCGCCCGCTGATGCCGCCGAGGAAGAGCACGGTCATCGCGATGCCGCAGATCACGACGAAGGCGCCGAGGTCGCGTTGCAGCAGGAGCATGCAGCCCACCACCACCACCGCGGCGCCCATCGGCAGGAAGCCCTTGCGAAAGCGCTGCATGTAGTCCTGCTTGCGGATCGTGTAGTCCGCGGCGTAGAGGACGACGAACAGCTTCATGAGCTCCGACGGCTGCAGCGAGAGTGGGCCGATCCGGATCCAGCGCGTCGCGCCGAGCGTGACCTGCCCGATCACCAGCACGGTGAAGAGCATGGCCAGCCCCGCGATGAAGAACAGCGGCGAGAGCCGCTGCCACTGGCGCATCGGCGTGGCGAACGCGAGCACGCCCGCCGCCACGCCGATGCCGATGGACAGCAGGTGGCGCAGCAGGAAGTAGGTGTTGTCGAGCCGGGCGTAGCGCGGCGAGTCCGGCATGGCGATCGAGGCCGAATAGACCATCACCAGCCCGTAGCCGAGCAGGATCGCGGCTACCCACAGCAGGGACTCGTCGATCACCGCCAGCCGGGCCTTGTCGAGCCGGCGCGCGATGGGGCGGGTCGGCCGCCGCGACCCCGATGGCAGGCGCAGGCTCAGCATGGCGCCTCCAGCGGCTGCCCGCGCGCGCCGGCGATGCGGGTGAGCGCGGCGCCGAAGGCGCGGCCCCGTTCCGGATAGCCGGTGAACATGTCGAGGCTCGAGCAGGCGGGACTGAGAAGCACCGCTTCGCCGCTGCGCGCGCGGGCCGCCGCGAGGTCGACGGCCTCGTCGAGGCTGGCGGCGCGCAGGATCTCGACGCCCGTGGCCGCGATCGCATCGGCGATGCGCTGCGCATCGCGGCCGATCAGCACCACCCCGCGGGCGCCGTGGCGCACCGGGTCGGCGAGCGGGGCGAAATCCTGGCCCTTGCCGTCGCCGCCCGCGATCAGCCAGCAGGGGCGACGGATGCCCTCGATCGCCGCGACGGTCGCGGCGACGTTCGTGCCCTTGCTGTCGTCGTAGTACTCGACGCCGTCGAGCACGCCCAGCAGCTGGCAACGATGCGGCTCGCCGCGGTAGTGGCGCAGGCCGTGGAGCATCTGCGCCATCGGCACGCCGATCGCGCGACACAGCGCGAGCGCCGCCAGTGCGTTCTGGTGGTTGTGCGTGCCGCGCAGCAGGAGCGCGTCGGCCGGCATCAGGCGCCGCACCCGCAGCTCGGGCGTGGCGCCGCGCCGGCGCACGGGCACGTCCTCGGCGGCGACCCCTTCGGCCAGCCACGGCATGCCGCCGTCCTCGACGATCCCGAAGTCGCCGATGGCGTGGGGCTCGTCGGGCCCGAAGCTCACCGCCGGCAGCTGGCGCCGGGGCGCGGTGCGCGGGTCGGCGCGGTTGTAGATGGCGACGCAACCCGGCGCATGGATGCGGTGCTTCGCATCGGCGTAGGACTCGAGCGACGCATGCCAGTCGAGATGGTCCTCGGCGATGTTGAGGATGCAGGCGGCGTCGACCGTGAAGCGCTGGGCGAGGGCGAGCTGGAAGCTGGAGAGCTCCACCACCCAGACAGCCGGCAGGTCGCCCTCGTCGAGGGCCGCCATGAGCGCCTCGAGCAGCGAGGGCCCGATGTTGCCGGCCGAGCGCGCCGAGCGTCCCGACGCGCGGCACAGGGCGGTCGCCATGGCGGTGACGGTGGTCTTGCCGTTGGTGCCGGTCACCGCCAGCACCCGGGGCGGCCCGGCGTCGCCGGCAGCGAACAGATCGCCTGCGAGAACAGCTCGAGTTCGCCGACCACCGGCAGTTCGCGCTGCTGCGCCTGCGCATGCAGGGCGCCGCTCGCCCCGGTCTCGATCGACAGGCCCGGACTCCATGCGACCAGGTCGGTATCGTCGAGCACGGCCGGACCGAAGTCGGTCCGTTCGACGGGAAGGTCGACCCCGCTCGCGCGCAGGCCGGCCAGGCCCGGCGGGTCGGCCCGCGAATCCGCGATCCGCACGATCGCGCCCTGGCGCAGCGCCCAGCGCGCCATCGCCGCCCCGGAGCCGCCGAGGCCGAGCACGAGCACCCGGCGATCGCGCAGGTCGAACAGGGGGAGCTGCATGGCGGGCGCTTCGGTCATCGCAGCTTCAGGGTCGAGAGACCGAACAGGACGAGGACCATGGTCACGATCCAGAAGCGCACCACGACCTGGGATTCCTTGACGCCGCCGACCTCGAAGTGGTGGTGCAGCGGCGCCATCCGGAAGATCCGCCGGCCCTCGCCGAAGCGGCGCCGGGTGTACTTGAAGTAGCCGACCTGGATCATCACCGAGAGCGTCTCCACCACGAAGACGCCGCCCATGATGAAGAGCACGATCTCCTGGCGCACCACCACCGCGACCGTGCCCAGCGCACCGCCGAGCGCGAGCGCGCCGACATCGCCCATGAACACCTGGGCCGGGTAGGCGTTGAACCAGAGGAAGGCGAGCCCGGCGCCCACCACCGCACCGCAGAACACCGTCAGTTCGCCCGCGCCGATGATGTTGGGGATCAGCAGGTATTTCGCGAACACCGCGTTGCCGCTGGCGTAGGCGAATATCCCGAGCGCGCCCGCCACCAGCACGGCGGGCATGATCGCGAGCCCGTCGGCGCCGTCGGTCAGGTTGACGGCGTTGCTGGTCCCGACGATCACCAGGTAGCTCAGCGCGATGAAGCCGAAGACGCCGAGCGGGAAGGCGACGTCCTTCAGGAAGGGAACGATCAGGTCCGCGCGCGGCGGCAGGCCGGCCTGGAAGCCGGAGCGAATCCAGCCGAGGAACAGGTCGATCGCATGCGCGTTCGACTCGGCCGGCACCGTGAAGGCGAGGTAGATCGCGGCCACCAGGCCGATCAGCGTCTGCCAGAGGTACTTCTCGCGCGCCGACATGCCCTTCGGGTCGCGGTGGACGACCTTGCGGTAGTCGTCGACCCAGCCGACCAGGCCGAAGCCCAGCGTGACGACCAGCACGATCCAGATGAAGCGGTTGCCGAGGTCGCCCCAGAGCAGCGTCGAGCAGGCGACCGAGATCAGGATCAGCGCGCCACCCATGGTCGGCGTGCCGCTCTTGGTGAGATGGGTCTCGGGGCCGTCGGTACGCACGGCCTGTCCGATCTTCATCCGCGCCAGCTTGCGGATCACCAGCGGCCCGAAGATCAGGCCGACGGCGAGCGCGGTCAGCGCCGCGAGCACCGCGCGCAGCGTGATGTACTGGATCACCGCGAAGGCCCGGATGTCGTTCGCCAGCCATTGCGATATCTCGAGCAGCATCAGTGCGCCTCCCCGAGCGGGGCGGCGGCGAGTGCGGCGACCACGCGTTCCATGCGCATGAAGCGCGAGCCCTTGACGAGCACATGCTGGCGCCCGTCGAGCGTCGCCTCGAGCGCCCGCAGCAGGGCGTCGAGATCCGGGAAATGCCGTGCCCCCGGACCGAAGGCCGCGGCGCTCTCGGCGCTCGCGGCACCCAGCGCGAACAGCTGTTCGATGCCGCGCTCGGCGGCATAGGCGCCCACTTCGCGATGGAAGCTCGCCCCGTCGGCACCGACCTCACCCATGTCGCCGAGTACCAGCAGGCGCGGCCCCGGCGCCCGGGCGAGCACGTCGATCGCGGCGCGTACCGAATCGGGATTGGCGTTGTAGCTGTCGTCGACCAGGCTGGCGGCGCTGCGCGCCGCGATGCGGGCGAGCCGCCCGGGCGGCGCCCGGAAGTCGGCCAGGCCCGCCGCGATGGTCGCGGCATCGATGCCGCCGGCATGCGCCGCCGCGGCGGCGGCCAGGGCATTGCGCACGTTGTGGCGACCGTCCACGGCGAGGCTGACCGCGACCTCGGCCGCACCGATGCGCATCGCGAACCGGGCCGGCTCGGCGTCGGGCGCGGCCCGCACCTCGGGATCGCCCGCATCGCCGAGCCCGAAGCCGACGACCCGGCGCCCGTCGGCCAGGGCCCGCCAGATCGGGGCATGGACATCGTCGACCGGGAACACCGCGCTGCCGTTCTCGCGGGCGGTCGCCTCGACCGACAGCATGAATTCCTGGTGCTCGCGCTGCGCATTGTTGACCAGCGCAACCCGGGGCTGGGCGATCCGGGCCAGCCAGGCGATCTCGCCCGGGCGGTTCATGCCGAGCTCGATGACGGCGGCACGATGCGCCGGGCCCAGGCCGAAGACCGTGAGCGGCACCCCCACCTCGTTGTTGAGGTTGCCGGCCGTCGCGAGGCGGTGCTCGCGGCCCACCGCCCTGGCGAGGATCGCCGACAGCATCTCCTTGACCGTCGTCTTGCCGTTGCTCCCGGTCACCGCGATCACGAGCGGGTCGAAGCAGCGACGCCAGCCGCGCGCGAGCTCGCCCAGGCCGCGCCGCGTATCGGGCACGCGCAGCGCCGCGATGCGCAGCCCGGCGACGGGACGCTCGATCATCACGGCGGCCGCGCCCTGCCCGCCCGCCTGCGCCACGAAGTCATGGGCGTCGAAGCGCTCGCCGCGCAGGGCGACGAACAGCTGGCCGGCGCGCAGCTTGCGCGAGTCGGTGCAGACACCGGCGAGCATCTCGTCGCCGCGGCCGTGCATCACGCCGATGTCGAGCCACCCCAGCGCGGTACGCAGGCTGAACGCGCTCATGCCTGGCCCCCCAGGTCGCGCAGGGCGAGCGCCGCCACCTCGACATCGGAGAAGTGCTGCCGCCGGCCGTCGACCTCCTGGTACTGCTCGTGGCCCTTGCCGGCGACGAGGACCACGTCGGCCGGGTCGGCCGCGGCGATCGCAAGGCGAATCGCGCTCGCCCGGTCGAGTTCGATGAGCCAGGGGTCGCCCGCCATGCCCTCGCGGATCGCGTCGGCGATCGCCTGGGGCGACTCGGAGCGGGGATTGTCGCTGGTGATCACCACCCGGTCGGCGCCCGCCTCGGCGGCGCGTCCCATCAGAGGGCGCTTGCCGGGATCGCGGTCGCCTCCCGCCCCGAGGACGCAGGCGAGCGTGCCGGCACGGGCGCGGGCCACCGGTCGCAGCGCGGCGAGCGCCTGCGTGATCGCATCGGGGGTATGCGCGTAGTCGACCACCACCAGCGGTGCGCCGGCCACGCGCAGCATCTGCATCCGGCCGGCCACCGGCTCGAGCCGGGCGAGCGCCGCGACCACCGCATCGACCTCGAGCCCGAGCGCGAGCCAGGCGCCGGCGACGGCGAGCGCATTGGCCGCATTGAAGCGCCCGAGCAGGCCCAGCCGGACGTCGAAGCGACCCCAGTCGCCATCGGCCGCGAGCTCGAGCGACTCGCCGCGCTCGACGACGCGAACCGCCTCGAGGCGACGGGCGCCGGGCGGGACCCGCAACGGCGACTCGCCGTACACGATGGCATCGCCCGGCCGGGCGAAGGCATCGAGCATGGTGGCGCCGTGCTCGTCGTTGCCGTTGACCACGGCGGCGCGTGCCTGGCCCTCGGCGAACAGCCGGCGCTTTGCGGCCACGTAGCGCCCCATGTCCCCGTGGTAGTCCAGGTGGTCGCGCGTCAGGTTCGTGTAGACGGCCACCTCGATCTCGGTCCCCGCGAGGCGGTGCTGCGCGATGCCGATGGAGGATGCCTCGATCGCCACGACATCGACCGCGCCGCGCCGGAAGCCGGCGAGCAGGCGCTGCATCGATACGGCGTCGGGCGTGGTCAGCGACGGCGCAGCGGACTCGTCGCCGGCGGCGCCGAACACCGCGGGCCCGAGCGTGCCGATGACCCCGGCCCGGTGGCCCGTGCCCGCCCAGCCCCGCGCGATCCACTGGCTGCAGCTCGTCTTGCCGTTGGTGCCGGTGATCGCCACGACCCGCATGCGCGACGAGGGCCGCCCGTAGTACTCGGCGGCGACGAGCCCGGCGTCGCGCCGCAGTTCCGGAACGGCGATGGCGGGCACGTCGACCTCCGGCTGCGCGCCGCCCGCCGGATCATAGGCGATGGCGGCGGCGCCGCGCGCCCGGGCCTGGGCGATGTGGTCACGCCCGTCGTGGCGCTCGCCCGGCATCGCGAGGAAGCCGTCGCCCGGTCCGATGCTGCGGCTATCCGCGCTCAGCTCGGCCGGCGGGGCCAGCTGGGCGCGCAGCCAGCGGCCGGCGTCCTCGGGCCCATGTGCGATCGTCGCCGCCACGGGGCTCATTGCGCCTTCCCCGCGGGGCCCGCGACGGGGATCACGAGCTCGGGCTGCGGCGCATCCGGCGTCACGTGCATGTGGCGCAGGGCCTGGGCGGCGATCTGCGAGAAGACGGGCGCCGCGATGATGCCGCCGTAGTGCTGGCGGCCGCGCGGCTCGTCGATCATCGCCGCGATGACGAAGCGCGGATCGGAGATCGGGGCGAGGCCGACGAAGCTCGAGACGTACTTCCGGACGTACTTGCCGTTCTCGACCTTGTAGGCGGTACCCGTCTTGCCGCCGATGCGATAGCCGGCCACGCGGGCCGAGCGGGCCGTCCCCTCGTCGCTCACCGCCGCCTCGAGCATGCCGAGCACGCGGCGGGCGGTCGTCGCCGACATCACCTGCTGGCCGGACTGGGGGCCCTCCTGGCGCAGCAGCGTCAGCGGCACGATGTTGCCGTCGCGACCGAAGACGGTATAGGCCCGCGCGAGCTGGAGCAGCGAGACCGACATGCCGTGGCCATAGGACATGGTCGCCTGCTCGATCGGCCGCCACGAGCGGTACGGGCGCACCCGGCCGGCCGCCGCCCCGGGCAGGTCGAGGGCGGGCGCGCGCCCGAAGCCGAGTTCGGAGAACAGCGTACCCATGCGCTCCGGCGCCAGCGCCAGCGCCAGCTTGGCCGTCCCGACGTTCGACGACTTGGCGACGATGCCGGTGAGGTCGAGCTCGCCGAAGTCCTTGCCGTGGTCGCCGATCCGCCAGCCGCCGATCTTCATGTGCCCGGGCGAGGTCTCGATCGTCGACTTCATCGAGAAGCGGCCGGACTCGAGCGCGGCCGCGATCGTGAAGGGCTTGATCGTCGAGCCCGGCTCGAAGATGTCGAGCGCGGCCCGGTTGCGCAGCAGCGAGACGTCGAGCGAGTCACGCTCGTTGGGATTGGTCGAGGGCCAGTTGGCCAGCGCCAGGATCTCGCCGGTCCGCACGTCGATGATGACCGCCGCCGCGGCCTTGGCCTTGTTCGCGATCGCCGCCTCGCGGATCGCGTGGTAGGCGTGGAACTGCAGCTCGTTGTCGATGGACAGGATCACGTCCGCGCCGTCGATCGGCGCCTGTTCGTCGCCGACGGACTCGACGAAGTTCCCCCGCGCGTCCTGGATGACCCGGCGGCTGCCCGGCCGGCCGGTCAGCCGCTCGTCGAACATCCGCTCGACGCCGGCCCGGCCCTGCAGCTCGCCGTCGGCGGCGTTGCCGGAAAAGCCGGTAAAGCCGATCAGGTGGGCACCGCGCTCCCCGGTGGGGTACTCGCGGGTGTATTCGGCGAGCGTCGAGATGCCGCGGATGCGCAAGGCCATGACCTGGTCGGCGACATCGCGCTCGACACCGCGCTTGAGGTAGACGAACTGGCGCTCCCGGTCGGCCAGGCGCTCGCCGAGCGCCGCCTGCGACATGCCGAGCAGCCGGCCGAGCTCCGCGAGCTGCGCCGGGCTCGCCTGCAGGTTGCGCGGCACCGCGAAGATCCCGCGCACCGGCCGGCTCGCCGCGAGGAGCACCCGGTTGCGATCGTAGATGGATCCGCGCGAAGCGGGCAGCTCGAGGGTCCGGGCGTAGCGCAGTTCGCCCTGGCGCTGCAGGTAGTCATGGCTGAAGAGCTGCAGGTAGGCCGCGCGCGCGACCAGCCCCAGGAAGCCGAGCGCCACCAGCGCGACGACGAACCGCGAGCGCCATGCCGGCAGCCGCGTGTCCAGCAGCGGGTTGCCATGGGCCCGGGAGGCACGGGAGCCGCGGGATGGTCGCGGGATGCGGGTGGCGCGGGAGGCGCGCGCGGCCAGCGACGCCATCAGCGCCTTCCCCCGTGGCCGCCGTGCTTGCGCTCGGCCTCGCGCACACGGTCGGCATCGAGTTCGGCGAGGCGGGCAGCCCCCTCGCCGGCGCGCAGGGTCAGGTAGAGGGTGCGCTCGGCGGGCACCGACTCCATGCCGAGGATGCGGCGGGCCTTCTTGTCGATCATCGCCGGCTGGGCGGCGCTCGCCAGGTCGGATTCGAGGCGGCGCTGGCGGGCGGCGAGATCCTCGGCCTGGCCGCGCGCGATCTCGAGGCCCACGAACGCCTTGCGCGCGCGGTACTGCGTGGTGACCAGTGCGAGGGCGCTGAGCAACAGCGCGATCGCCAGCAGGACGTTGAGCATGCTCGACCGGAACATCAGTCTTGGACCCTTTGCGCGACCCGCAATACCGCCGAGCGCGCGCGTGGATTGCGCGCGCGCTCCGATTCATCCGGCAGCACCCGCCCGACTATCCGCAGTCGCGGCGCATGCCCCGGCAATACATCACCCCGAACCGGATCGCGCGGCGCATTGCGGCCGGCCTCCTCGGCCATGAAGCGCTTCACCAGTCGATCCTCGATCGAGTTGAAACCTATGACAGCGAGCCGCCCGCCGACCGCGAGGCGGTCCACTGCCGTCCTCAGGACGTCCGCGAGCTCCGCAAGCTCTTGATTGACGAAAATCCGTACAGCTTGAAAGGTGCGGGTTGCCGGGTCCTTGCCCAGCGTCGACCGCGTCGCACCACGGCGCCGGAGGACACCTGCCACGAGGCCGGCAAGGTCTGTGGTTGTCTGTAGCGCTGCGGCGCCGGCGTCCCGGCGGCGAGCAACAATCGCCTTTGCAATCGGAATAGCAGCCCGTTCATCCCCGTACCTCCTCAATACGTCTGCGATTTCGGACTCGGATGCGCCCATGAGCCACTCGCGGGCCGACATGCCCGTGCCGGGGTCCATCCGCATGTCCAGCGGTCCGGTGGACCGGAAACTGAATCCGCGCTCGGGCCGGTCGAACTGCGGCGACGAGACGCCGAGGTCGAGCAGCAGGCCGTCGATGCGGTCGATCCCGAGCCCGTCGAGAACCGCGCCGAGCGCCGAGAAGCGCGACGCGACGAAGCGAAAGCGCGGATCCGCGATGCCCTCCGCTTCGCGCGCCGCCTCGGGATCGCGATCGATCCCGACCAGTCGGCCAGCGGGGCCGAGCTCCGCGAGGATCCGGCGGCTGTGCCCGCCGCGGCCGAAGGTGCCGTCGACATAGGTGCCGTCGGCACGGATCGCGAGGCCGGCCACGGCCTGTTCGAGCAGGACCGGCAGGTGGGGCGAGCGGGTGGACATGGCATCGGGCGTGGTTTCCTCGTCGCTGCTCAAGTCCGGCCTACACGATCAGGTCGGCCAGGACGCCGTAGTCGGCGCTGGTCGCGGCCTGGGCCTCGTAGGCGAAGTAGGCCGCCCGATCCCAGATCTCGAGATAGTTGCCCTGCCCGAGCACGGTCAGTTCGCGGCCGAGGCCGGCGAAATCGCGCAGGGACTGGGACACCAGCATCCGCCCGCCATCGTCGAGGTCGATGTCCTCGGCGGCGCCGATCATGCGGCGCTTGAACAGGGCGTGCGCCGCCGGCAGGGCATTGATGCGGTCGCGCATCGGCAACCAGTTGGTGCGGGGATAGAGGACCAGGCAGTCCTCCTTGGGATGCCGGGTCAGCGTGACCTGGCCGCCATGCTCGCGCAGCAGCACGTCGCGAAAGGCATGCGGAATGGTCATCCGCCCCTTCGCATCCAGCGCCTGTGCCGAGCTGCCCTGAAACATTTCCCCTCGACCCCGCGTAGGAATCCAAATTTCGAGGCGCGCTCCGGCCTCGATTGCCACTTACAGGCACTGAATGGCCCGGTGCGGCACTGTACGACGGCTGTCAGGGAAAGGTCAAGGCAAGACTACTGTTTATTCAATCAGTACAATGAGTTACGGGCGGCGACACGCAATCCACCACGGCAGGGTCAAAACCAAAAGTTCCCATGGAAATAAATGGCT
>DAIMFM010000034.1:0-1820 GCA_036724585.1 Burkholderiaceae bacterium
GCCAGGCCCGCGAGGCACGCTCGGCGGCGGCGCTCGCCTGGCGTGACTTCGGCAGCCCGAGCGCGCGTTGCAGCGCGATGTCGCCGGCCGGGAAGGCATCCGGCCAGTGCAGGGCGCGCATCGCGATGTACTGCGCCGTCCAGTCGCCGACGCCGGGCAGGGCGCGCAGGCGCGCCATCGTGGTCGCCGGGTCCTCCGCCGGCGTTAGCGGCAGTTCCTCGGCCTCGACCGCCCGGGCCAGCGCGATGATCGCCGCCTGCCGCTGGCGCACGATGCCGATGCCGCCGAGCGCGTCGGGCTCCGCGCGCGCGAGCCGCGCCGGTGTCGGGAACAGCCGGTCGAGGCCGGCGAAGGGTGTGGCCATCGGATCGCCGAAGCGCTCGACGAGGCGTCCGGCGATGGTGCGCGCCGCGGCGACCGTGACCTGCTGGCCCAGGATCGCGCGCACCGCGAGCTCGAAACCGTCGACCGTGCCCGGTACGCGCAGGCCGGCGCTGCCCGGGAAGTCGGCCGCGAGGACGGCATCGATCGCGCCCGGGTCGGCATCGAGGTCGAAGGCAGCCCGGACCCGGCGGATCACGGCGGGCAGGACATCGCGCAGGTCGTCGTCGATGCGCAGCGCGAGCCGGTTGCGTTCGCGCTCGAAGGAGACCTCGATCCAGCCCTGGCGGCGGCGATCCCCCGATGCGATGCGCAGCGTGCGCAGGTAGCGCCGGTCGGGCCCGCTGCCGGCGATCGCTTCGACCCCGCCGATGCAGCGCCGCTCGAGAAAGCCGAGCATCGCGTCGATGTCGTAGGGCGGCCGGTAGCCCAGTCGCACGATGCTGCCCGGGCCGTCGCAGGCACGCTCGCGGCGCAGCCGGCCCGGCGTCATCCGGTAGTGCGCCATGAAGGCGGCATTGAAGCGGCGCAGGCTGCCGAAGCCGCTCGCGGCCGCGACCTCGCCGATGGGCAGGCGGGTATCGGTGAGCAGCTGCTTGGCGGCATGCAGGCGCCGGGTCTGCAGGTACTGCAGCGGAGATACCCCGAAGTGCGTCTCGAAGAGGCGCCGCAGGTGGCGATCGCTCACGCCCATGCCTCCGGCCAGCGCGGCGACCGACGGCGCATCGGTCCAGCGGTCGATCTCGTCGAGCCGCCGTGCCGCAGCCGTCGCGAGCACCGCGCCCGCATCCTGGATCGACCAGCGCTCGGCCAGCGGCGCGAGTTCGGGGCGGCAGCGCAGGCAGGGTCGGTAGCCGGCCTGCTCGCACTGCGCCGCATGCCGGAAGAAGCTGCAGTTGGCCGGCTTCGGCAGCCGGACGCGGCACACGGGACGGCAATAGATCCGGGTGGACTTCACCGCGATGAAGAAGCGCCCGTCGAAGCGCGCATCGCGTGCCTGCACCGCACGGTGGCACTGGACGGGATCGAGCCCGTCGCTCGCGGCCGGGGTGCCTTCCCTCGCGGGTGTGTCGCCCTCACCGGCGGGCGCATGGGTCATTCCTGCGGGCGTGGCGGGCGGGCTCTCGTTGCGCATGGCGCCATGCTAGTCCGGCCGGGACGCGCGACTGGCCGTTTCCGGACCTGCGGTTCCACGGCCCGCGTTCGCCGGACCATCCTGCGCACCGGCACGCGCTGCGACGGCCTCGCGCAGGAAGTCGACGACCACGCCGAGGGTCGCGTCGGGTGCATCGAGATGCGGGCTGTGCCGGCTGCCGGGCAGCTCGTGCACGACGGCATCGGCCACGCCGCGGCCGATGCGGTGGACCTGCTCGAGGCTGCCGTACTGGTCGGCATCGCCCTGGAGCGCCAGCACCGGGCATTCGATCGCGGGCAGGAGG
>DAIMFM010000034.1:1830-15784 GCA_036724585.1 Burkholderiaceae bacterium
ACGCTCGTCCAGCCGTCGAAGGTGGCCCACGCATCGGCATGGTAGCGCCCGAGTCGGGTGCCGAGGCCTTCCTCCCATGCGCTGCGGGTCTGCGCAATGGCCTCGGTGGTGACGGGCTCGACGAAGACATGGGGCGCGAGCGTGGCGACCGCCAGCGGGCGCATCGGGCCCGCGGCCGCGATCAGGGCGATCGAGCCGCCGTCGCTGTGGCCGACGAGCACCGGCCGCTCGATGCCCAGCGCGGCCAGCACCGCGGGCAGTTCCTCGCGGGCGGCGCGATGCATGAAATCGGCGGACGGCGGCGTGGACCATGGCGTGGAGCGGCCGTAGCCGACCCGCGAGTAGACGACCGCGGGCCAGTCCAGGGCGGCCGCGACCCGGTCCGGGAAGTCGCGCCACATGGCGACGCAGCCCAGGCCCTCGTGGAGGAACACGAGGGTCGGCGCGCCGGCGCCGGGCCTGCCGATGCATCGCAGTTCGATGTCGAGCCCGCCCCCGATGCGGATGGAATCGTTCCGGATGGTTTCGCCCATGCCCGATTGTCACCAATATCGACCGGCGGCGCGACCGCGCACCGGGCACACGGGATCCCGGCCGGGCCGGGTCCGGGCGGGCAGGGCCGGGAGCAGGGGCGGGAGCAGGGGGCGGGAGCAGGGGGCGGGAGCAGGGGCGAAGTGGGGCGGTACACTGATCCGGCCGGGGCGCCCCGCCCGGGATCGCGGAGGTACCCATGGAGAAGTGCTGGCTCGAACTCGAGGACGATGTGTCGCTGGCGGCGCTGCCCGCCGATGCGACGCCGGGCTTCGACGGTGACGACGACGACGCCCGCGATGCGACCGACAGGCTGCGCGACGAACTGGTCGACCTGCAGGAGCGGCTGTACGCGCAGCGGCGCCATGCGGTGCTGGTCGTGTTCCAGGCGATGGACACCGGCGGCAAGGACAGCACCATTCGCCGGGTGTTCACCGGCGTGAACCCGGCCGGCTTCCGGATGGCGCGCTTCGGGCGTCCGAGCGACGAGGAGCTTGCCCACGACTACCTGTGGCGGGTCCATCCGCACACGCCGGCCCGCGGCCAGATCGCGATCTTCAATCGCTCGCACTACGAGGACGTCCTGGTGGTGCGGACCAACGGGCTCGTTCCCGAGCCGGTATGGCGACGCCGCTACGAGCACATCCGCGGTTTCGAGCGCCTGCTCGCCGACGAGGGCACCACGATCCTCAAGTTCTACCTGCACATCGATCGCGACGAACAGCGCCAGCGGCTGCAGGACCGCCTGGACGAGCCCGACAAGCACTGGAAGTTCGACGCCCACGACCTCGAGCAGCGCAGGCTCTGGGATGACTACATGGCCGCCTACGCCGACGCGATCCGCGAGACGAACCGTCCCTTCGCCCCCTGGTACATCATCCCGGCCAACCGCAAGTGGTTTCGCGACTATGCGGTGATGTCGATCGTCGTCGATGCGGTACGCCGGCTCGACCCACGCTTCCCCGAACCGGACTTCGACCCGAAGGCGATCACGCTCGACTGATGCGCGCGGGCTTCGGGCGCCACGGGCACGAAGGCGAATCGGTCATAATCCATTCGCCCCGAACTACCTGGAGACAGTGCAATGCGCGAATTCAAGACCCTCGCCGAGATGGGCAATCATGTCGGCGAAGAACTCGGTACCAGCGACTGGATGGTCGTCACCCAGGAGATGATCGACCTGTTCGCCGATGCCACCGGTGACCACCAGTGGATCCATGTCGACCCGGAACGTGCCGCCAAGGGGCCGTTCGGCGCAACCATCGCCCATGGCTTCCTCACGCTCTCGCTACTGCCGAAGCTCGCCGGCGATGCCGTCAAGATCCACGACCAGAAGATGGGCGTGAACTACGGCCTCAACCGGGTACGGTTCACCGCCCCGGTACGGGCCGGCAGCCGGGTACGCGCGCGCTCGACGCTGGTGGCCTTCGAGCCCCTGCCGAACAATGGCGCCCAGGTGACCACGAATGTCGTGATCGAACTCGAAGGCAGCGAGAAGCCCGCCTGCGTCGCCGAGGCGATCGCCCGTCGCTACGCCTGAGCCGGGCTCGGGCACGGCGGTCGACGCGAGCGTCCGCCATGCCTTATGCTGCGAGGGAGCCCCGCGCAGGCGCCATGCAGCCGCGAGGCCTCCGTCGCTCGCCGCGGCGGCTTCACGCAACGACAAGAGGGTGGAGCATGAAGATGAACCTCGCAGGCGCAGGCGCGCTGCTCCCGGGCGCGCTGCTCCTGCTGTCCGCGCTGGCCGCCGCGCCGGAAGCGATGGCGGGCGACCGCAGGCTCGAGGCCCGCAGCCTCGCCGCTACCTGTGCCACGTGCCACGGCACCAACGGCCACGCCGAGCCCGGCTCGCCCGTGCTGGCCGGCATGCCCAGCGCCGAGCTCATCACCCAGATGCGACTCTTCCGTGAAGGCGCCAGGCCCTCGACGATCATGGGCCAGATCTCCCGCGGCTACACGCCCCGGCAGGTCGAGCTGATCGCCGAATACTTCGCGGCGCAGAAGCGCTGAGCCGGGGGACGACATGAACGACTCTCGCCGACGGATCCTGCTTGCCACAGGCGCCGGTATCGCGCTCGGGACACTGGGCGCCTGCGCAATGCCCGGGGGCCGCGCGGGCGCGCCCGCCCGCGCGCAGGTCGTCGTGGTCGGCGGCGGCTACGGCGGTGCGACTGCCGCCAAGTACATCCGCATGTGGAGCGACAACACGATCGACGTCGTGCTGGTCGAGCCCGACGCCGCGTTCGTCTCGTGCCCGTTCTCCAATCTCGTCATCGGCGGGACCCGCCGGATGGCGGACATCACCGTGCCCTACGACGGCCTCGAGAGGGCGCACGGCGTCAGGCGGGTGCGTGACACGGTCACGAGGATCGACACCGCGGCGCGCAAGGTGAGCCTCGCCGGCGGCGCCACGATCGGCTACGACAAGCTGGTGGTATCGCCGGGCATCGACTTCATGTACGACGACCTGCCGGGCCTGCGTCCCGCCGCCGCACGCGAGCAGGTCCCGCACGCCTGGAAGGCGGGGCCGCAGACCGTGGCGCTGCGCCGCCAGCTCGAGGCGATGCCCGACGGCGGCGTGTTCGCCATGGCGATCCCGCGGGCGCCGTATCGCTGCCCCCCCGGACCCTACGAGCGCGCCTGCATGGTCGCCGCCTACTTCAAGCGCGAGAAGCCGCGCTCCAAGGTGCTGGTCCTCGATGGCAACGACGACGTCACGTCCAAGGGGAAGCTCTTCAAGGCGGCCTGGGCCGAGCACTACAAGGGGCTCATCGAGTACCGGCCGTCGCACACCCTGATGGACGTCGACGTGCCCGGCAGGGAGCTGCGCTTCGAGTTCGACGATCCCGTCAGGGCGGCGGTGCTCAACGTCATCCCGCCGCAGCGCGCCGGCTCGATCGCGGTCGAGGCCGGGCTCGTCACGGCCAACGACCGCTGGTGCGAAGTGAACTTCATCGACTTCGAATCGATCGTCGCCAGCGACGTCCATGTCCTGGGCGACTCGATCCAGCCGGCCGCCGAGATGCCCAAGTCCGGCCACATGGCCAACCAGCAGGCCAAGGTCTGCGCCGCCGCGATCGTCGCGAAGCTCTCGGGGCGACCGATCAACGACTCGCCGCTGACGATGAACACCTGCTACAGCTTCGTGACCGAAACCGAGGTCATCCACGTCGCCTCGGTGCACGCCTGGGATGCGCAGCGCAGGACCTACCTGCCGGTCGAAGGCGCGGGCGGCCTGTCGGCCGCGCCGTCCGAGGCCGAGGGCCTGGCCGCCAACGCCTGGGCGCGCAACATCTGGGCGGACATGCTCGCCTGAAGGCGGCGGCGCCTCCCGCACCGGGCGGCGACCCCTGCCGCACCGCCTCGCTTCAGTCACCCGCCTGCAGGTTCGCGAGCGGCAGGCGCATCGCCGTGTACAGCGACAGCGCGCTGACGAACGCCGTCAGTCCGTAGGCGACCCTGAAGCCGGTCTCCAGCGTGGGCAGCGGGACGGCGGCGAGGTCGGTCGTCGCGCCGCCCGCGGTGCCCAGCACGGCGAACAGGACGGTACCGAGCACCGCGACCCCGACCGCGCCCCCGAGGGTGCGGGTCAGCGCGGCCGTCGCCGTCGCGACGCCGATCAGGCCGGGGCCGACCGCCATCTGCGAGGCCGCGATGGTGGCCGGCATGGTCATCCCGACGCCGGCCCCGAGCAGGGCGAGCAGCAGCCCGAAGCCGATGCCCGGGGCCGGCATCAGCAATGCGAGCAGCAGCAGGGCGACGAGGCAGGTCGCCTGGCCCGCGGCGAGCAGGTAGCGAAAGCTCACCATCCGCGACATCAGCTTGCCGCACAGGATCGAGCCGCAGGGGGCGGAGAACGAGAGCGGCACCATCGCGAGCGCGACCTGGTCGGCGCGCAGGCCGTGCATCGACTGCAGCGCCATCGGCACGAGCACCGACATGCCGATCATCACGAAGACGCCCAGGCCGGCGACGATGCAGCACAGCGTGATGACGCGGTTCGCGAACAGCGACGGGGGCAGGATCGGCTCGGGCGCCCGGCGCTCCCAGGCGACCAGGCCGATGCCGGCGAGCGTGCCGATGACGAAGAGCGGCACGACGCGGGCGGCGAGTCCTTCGGCGCGACCGCCCAGGGCGGTCAGGCCGATGAGGATGCAGGAGACCGAGACCCCGAGCAGCAGCGCGCCGGTGTAGTCGATCGGCCGGCGCCTGACCTCGATCGGCGCCAGCGTTCGCAGCGCGCGGCGCGCCGCGATGTAGGCGGCGATGCCCAGCGGCAGGTAGGCGGCGAATACCGCGCGCCATGACAGGTATTCGGTGAGCAGGCCGCCGGCGATCGGCCCGAGCACCGCGGCGGCCATGAACACGCTGGCGAGCCAGGCCTGGTAGCGACCGCGCAGGTGGCCCGGCGCGACGTCGCCAACCACCGTCTGCGCGAGCGGGATCAGCCCGCCGCCGCCGAGCCCCTGCAGCAGGCGGAAGGCGAGCAGCTGCGGCATGGTCTGGGCGAGCGCCGCGAGGGTGGAGGCGCCGATGAAGATGCAGATGGCAACCGCCAGCACCGGCCACCGGCCGAACAGGTCGGAGAGCTTGCCGTAGATCGGGGTGGCGACTGTCGAGGCGATCAGGTAGCCGGTCGCGACCCACGGCACCAGCTCGACATGGCCGAGGTCGCGCGAGATCGCCACCAGGGCGATCGACACCACCGTCTGGTCGACCGCCGCCATGAACAGCACCGGCATCATGCCGATGACGATCGCGAGGATCTCCTGGTGGTCGTAGCGGCGCACCGGCGGGCGGCGCGGCGCGGGCGCCGCTTCCGCTGGCGCGGGCGCCGCTTCCGCGGTGCCGGGCTCGTCGGGGGCCGACGGGCCCTCGCTGTGCGTCACCGATGCGCGATCAGCTGAACGCCTGGATGCCGGTCTGGGCGCGACCGAGGATCAGGGCGTGCACGTCGTGCGTGCCCTCGTAGGTGTTGACCACCTCGAGGTTGACCATGTGCCGGATGACGCCGAACTCGTCGCTGATCCCGTTGCCGCCCAGCATGTCGCGCGCGAGCCGGGCGACGTCGAGCGCCTTGCCGCAGGAATTGCGCTTGAGGATCGACGTGATCTCGACCGACGCGGTGCCTTCGTCCTTCATGCGCCCCAGGCGCAGGCAGCCCTGCAGCCCGAGGGTGATCTCGGTCTGCATGTCGGCGAGCTTCTTCTGGATCAGCTGGTTGGCGGCGAGCGGCCGGCCGAACTGCTTGCGATCGAGCACATACTGGCGGGCGGTGTGCCAGCAGCTCTCGGCGGCGCCCAGCGCGCCCCATGCGATGCCGTAGCGGGCCGAGTTGAGGCAGGTGAAGGGGCCCTTGAGGCCCTCGACGCCGGGGAGCATCTGCGAATCGGGAACCTCGACCCCGTCCATCACGATCTCGCCGGTGATGGATGCGCGCAGGCCGAACTTGCCGTGAATGGTCGGCGCCGACAGGCCCGCCATTCCCTTCTCGAGGATGAAGCCCTTGATGCGACCGTCGTGGTCGCCGCCGTCGCACTTGGCCCAGACGACGAAGACGTCGGCGATCGGCGAGTTGGAGATCCACATCTTGTTGCCCGACAGGCGATAGCCGCCGGCCACCGCCTTCGCGCGCGACTCCATCGAGCCCGGGTCGGAACCATGGTTGGGCTCCGTCAGGCCGAAGCAGCCGATCCATTCGCCGGAGGCGAGCTTCGGGAGGTACTTGCGCTTCTGCTCCTCGGTGCCGAACTCGAAGATCGGGACCATCACGAGCGAGCTCTGCACGCTCATCATGGAGCGATAGCCCGAATCGATACGTTCGACCTCGCGGGCGATCAGGCCGTAGGACACGTAGTTCAGGCCGGGGCCGCCGTAGGCCTCGGGGATGGTCGGCCCGAGCAGGCCGAGGGCGCCCATCTCGGGAAAGATTGCGGGATCGGTCTTCTCGTGGCGGAACGCTTCGAGGATGCGTGGCGCGAGCTTGCCCTGGCAGTAGGCGTGCGCGGCATCGCGGACCATGCGCTCTTCCTCGGTCAGCTGGGAATCGAGAAGGAGGGGATCGTCCCAGTGAAATGTTGCCCGGCTCTGGCTGGCCATCGGGGTCTCTCCAGTGTTCGTTCCGAACCAGCAATTATACGACCGGGCCGGTCGGCCATCCGGATGCCCGGCCCCGGTTGCCAGCGGCGCCCCGCCCTGCGCAGAATCCCGGATACAGGCCGGCCGGGACTTCCATGGCCGGCGATATGCGAAGGAGTACGACATGGACGCGCAGGTCGCGATTTTCGGTGGGGGCTGTTTCTGGTGCCTCGAGCCCTGCTTCCTCGAGGTCGAGGGGGTGCTCGAGGTCGAATCCGGTTACTGCGGCGGCCACGTCGAGAATCCGGGCTACGAGGCGGTCTGCAGCGGCACCACCGGCCACGCCGAGGTCGTCAAGGTCAGCTTCGACCCCGACCGCATCGGCTACCGCGAGCTGCTCGAGATCTTCTTCGCGATCCACGACCCGACCACGCCGGATCGCCAGGGCAACGATGTCGGGCCCCAGTACCGCTCGGTGATCTTCCCCCAGGACGAGGAACAGGCTGCCATCGCGCGCGAGCTGATCGCCTCGCTGCAGGCCGAGGACGTCTTCGGCGCGCCGATCGTCACGCGCATCGAGGGCAGCGGTCCCTACTACCCGGCGGAGGGCTATCATCAGCGCTACTACGCGAATAATCCGGCGCAGGGCTATTGCCGCATGGTCGTCGCGCCCAAGCTCGCAAAGTTCCGCCGGCGCTTCGCCGTTCGGCGCCGGGCCTGAACCCCGCCCACGGTCTTCGTCCGCGATCCGGCGGCCGCGCCTCCCCCCAGCCGCGGTCCGCGGCCCGCTACGCTAGACTCGCGTCGCGGGTTCGCGCATTGCAGGCGGGCTCGATGCCAACTACATAGGGGAAGCTGATGGCGACGCGAATCCTGCTCCGTTTCGCCGGCCTGTTCCTGGCGCTCGGCATGCTCGGCGGCTGCGGCTACAACGCGATCCAGGCGGCCGACGAGGCCACGAGCTCGGCATGGTCGGAGGTACTCAACCAGTACCAGCGCAGGGCCGACCTGATCCCGAATCTCGTCAACACGGTCAAGGGCTATGCCGAGCAGGAACGCGACGTCCTGCTCGGTGTCACCGAAGCGCGTTCCCGGGCGGGCCAGGTACAGGTCGACCCGGACGACCCGGCCTCGCTGCAACGCTTCGAGGATGCCCAGGGCAACCTCGGCAGCGCGCTCTCGCGGCTGCTGGTGGTGGTCGAGAACTACCCGCAGCTCAAGTCCGACGCCGCATTCCGCGACCTGCAGGCGCAGCTCGAGGGAACCGAGAACCGGATCACGGTGGCGCGCAATCGCTACATCGACGCCGTCCGCGAGTACAACGTGCTGGTCCGCCAGTTCCCGGTGAACCTCACCGCCATGGTGATGGGCTACGAGGCCAAGCCGCAGTTCAGCGTCGCCAACGAGGCCGAGATATCCCGGCCGCCCAGCGTGGACTTCGGCTCGCAGGGCGAGTCGAGATAGCCATGGCCGGCGTCATGGCCCGCGCGGTCGGCGGGTCCTGGATCCGCCTCCTGGCCGTCCTGCTGCTCGCCTGGGCCGGCCTTGCCGGATCGGCGCTGGCCCAGCAGCCCGTGCCGGCGCTCAGCGGCCGGGTGGTCGACACGACCGACACCCTCGATGCGGCGCAACGCGCCGCACTCGAGGCGCGGCTCGCGGCGATCGAGCAGCGCCATGGCAGCCAGGTCGCCGTGCTCATCGTGGCCAGTACCGATCCCGAACCGATCGAAGCCTATGCGATCCGGGTGGCCGAGCAATGGCAGCTCGGGCGCGCCGATGTGGACGACGGCGTGCTGCTGCTGGTGGCGATGCAGGACCGCAGGATGCGCATCGAAGTCGGCTACGGCCTCGAGGGCGCGATCCCGGATGCGGTCGCCAGGCGCATCATCGCCGAGCAGATGGCGCCGCGTTTCCGCGCCGGCGATTTCTTCGGCGGCATCGAGGCGGCAATCGACTCCATCGGCCGGGCGATCGCCGGCGAAGGGCTGCCGCCGCCCGCCGCCCAGTCCGCCCGGGCGGACGGCGAGGGCGATACCGACTGGCTGTCGCTGCTGCTGTTCATCGCCTTCGGCGGCTTCGTCCTGACGCGCGTGTTCGGGGTGCTTCCCGGCGCCCTCATCGGCGGCGTCGGCGGCGGCTTCCTGGCGCTGCAGGCGGGCGTCTCGCTGCTCGCCGGGGTCGCCGCGGGCCTCGTGCTCTTCTTCCTGCTGCTCGTCTTCGGCGCGATCGGCGGCATCGGCCGGGTGGGCCCCCATACCTACCGTTCCGGCGTGCCTCCCGGGTTCTTCCCCGGCGGCCGGCGCGGCGGCGGCTTCGGGGGCGGGGGCTTCGGTGGGGGCGGATTCGGCGGGGGCGGCGGCGGCTTCGGCGGCGGCGGCGCCTCGGGAGGCTGGTGAGGTGGTGGATTCGAACCGGTTCATGCGGCTGTTGCGCCATTGCCTGGTGCCGGGTGGCGCGGCCGCCCGGCGCTTTCCGGCCGCGACCATGGACAGGATCGAGGAACGGGTGGCGCGCGCCGAGCGCACGCATGGCGCCGAGATCCGCATCGCGATCGAGGCCGCCCTGGCGCCGATGGCGATCCTTGCCGGCCAGTCGCCGCGCGAGCGGGCGCTCGAAGTCTTCGGCGCGCTGCGGGTCTGGGATACCGAGGCGAACAGCGGTGTCCTAGTCTACGTGCTGCTCGCGGACCACG
Organism: Burkholderiaceae bacterium; assembly: GCA_036724585.1. GTDB lineage: Bacteria > Pseudomonadota > Gammaproteobacteria > Burkholderiales > Burkholderiaceae_E > JAMLIN01. The sequence continues at coordinate 11,132 of DAIMFM010000034.1, forward strand.
CGGTCGAGATCGTCGCCGACCGCGGTGCCGCCGCGAAGGTCGCCCCCGAGGTCTGGCAGCGCGCCTGCGGTGTGCTCGCCGAGGCCTGTCGCGAGGGACGCGAGGAAGAAGGCGCCCTTGCCGCGATCGACCTGCTCGACGCCGCGCTGGTCGATGCGTTCCCCCCGCGAATGGGTGACGTCGACGAGATGCCCAATCGCCCGATCATCGTCTGAGCGCGGTTTTCGGACCGTTTTCCGCCGTCGCACCGGCCGCACGTCGGACCGGCCGTCGTGGCCCGAAGCGGCATGCTAGCGTGGCCCGACAAGGAAAGCGGCCGCCGCGTCGCCCTGCCTCTCCACATGGACAGCGAACTCATCCTCGGCCGACAACCGATCGTCGATACCGCCGGATCCCTGGTGGCGTTCGAATTGCTGTTCCGTGCCTCGGCCGATGTCCCGGCGCAGGCGCGCCCGGACGACCTGCATGCCTCGAGCCACGTGATCGCGCGCGTGCTGGCCGACATCGGCGTGGCCGCGAGCCTCGGTCGCTTTCCCGGCTACGTCAATGCCGACCGCGCCCTGCTGATGAGCGAGATGGTCGAGTTGCTGCCTCCGGGACGCTTCGTGCTGGAGATCCTCGAGACCACCGAGATCGACGAGGAACTCGGCGAGCGCATTCTCGCGCTGCGCGCGCGGGGCTATCGCTTCGCGCTCGACGACGTCGTCGACGCCCGCGATTCGCGCCTGCAGCGGCTTGCCCTCGTCGACATCGTGAAGGTCGACCTGGTGGGGACCGATCCCTCGCAGTGGCAGGACCTCGCGTGCGAGCTCCGGCCCAGCGGCAAGACGCTGCTGGCGGAGAAGGTCGAGACGCACGAGCAGTTCCGCCAGGCCCAGGACGCCGGCTTCGACCTCTTCCAGGGCTTCTTCTTCGCGCGGCCGCAGCTCCTGCACACGCGGCGGATCCGCTCGCCGGCGCACGACGTGGTCAGGCTCATCGCGATGCTCGACGAGGATCCGGACATCGACGACGTCGCCCACGAGCTGCGCCGGCACCCGGCCCTGTTCCGGCCGATCCTGCGCCAGGTCAATTCGAGCGCGGCGGGCCTGTCGCGACGCATCGACTCGATCGCCTCCGCCATCGCGCTGGTCGGCCTGCGCCAGGTCGCAAGGCTGGCCCAGTTGCTCCTCTACGCCGACGGCGACGGGCCACCGGCCCACGACGATCCGCTCGTCCAGCAGGTCGGCCTGCGCGCCCGGATGATGGAGCTGCTGGCGCGCCGCTGGCGTCCCGGCGAGGCCCGCCTCGGCGACCAGGCCTTCCTCGCCGGCGTGCTGTCGCGGCTCGACGTGCTGTTCGGCACGTCGCTGGGGCAGGCGCTGGCGGACCTGCCGCTCGCCCCGAGCGTGCGCGAGGCCCTGCTCCAGCGCGCCGGGCCGCTGGGTCAGCTCCTGTCGATCTGCGAGGCGCGCGAGCGCGCCGACCTGCCGGCGCTCGAGGCCCTGTGCCGGGACATGGGCGACATCGAACTCCGGGACACGGCCCGGGCCGAGATCGAGGCGGCGGCGTGGATGATGGAGCAGACCGACCCGCCCCTGGCGCGACGCGGGGCCAGCGTCACGGCGGGTTGACCGGCAAGAAAAAAAGAGCCGCCCGAAGGCGGCGCAAGGACTGATGCTAGGAGTGATCTGTTCGATAATCACGGATGCTGCATCCGTGCATGCATCGAACGAAGCAACTCTCGTGCCATCAGCTTCATTTCCTTGCAAGAGATTGAATCCAAAGACAATAATCCTGAAGAGCCAGGCGGCCAGGGTTCGTTTGCGGACGCGGTGTAAAGCGCCCCGACAGCTGCGGCCAGCCCGCGTGGCCGCCCCCGGCACCCAAAGGGAGACCCCATGAGCGATCCCCTCGCGCTCAATGTCCTGGGCGGGCCGCTGCTCGCCTGTTCCTTCGATCCCCTGACCGGCTTCAACCGCAGCGGCTGCTGCGAGACCGGTCCCGAGGACATCGGCAACCATACCGTCTGCGCCCGCGTCACCGAGGCCTTCCTGGCGTTCTCCGCGGCCAAGGGCAACGACCTGAGCGTCGCCCAGCCCCAGCATCGCTTCCGCGGACTGGTGCCCGGCGATCGCTGGTGCCTCTGCGCGGCACGCTGGTTGCAAGCCTGCGACGCCGGCGTCGCCCCGCCGGTGGTGCTCGAGGCGACGCACGAACGGGCGCTGGACGTGGTCCCGCTCGACCTCCTGCTCGAGCACGCCTATGCCGGCCCCGGCGGCGAGGGTTCCGGACGCGCGGGCTAGAATCCCGCTCGAACCAGGACCCCGAGGTACGCCGTGAAACTGATGATCGTCCCCGTCACCCCGTTCGCCCAGAACTGCTCCGTCCTGTTCTGCGAGGCCAGCGGTCGTGCCGCGGTCGTCGATCCGGGCGGCGACCTCGACCGGGTCGATGCCGCGCTCGATCAGCTCGGCGCGCGCATCGAGAAGGTCCTGCTGACCCATGGGCACATCGACCACTGCGGGCAGGCGGCCGAGTTCGCCCGCCGCCACTCGGTGCCCATCGAAGGCCCGCAGCGCGAGGACGCCTTCTGGATCGGGCAGCTGCCCGAGCAGGGCAAGCGCTTCGGGTTCCCGCGCCTCGATGCCTTCGAGCCCGATCGCTGGCTCGAGGATGGCGATACGGTGGACTTCGGCGAGCAGACCCTCGAGGTCCTGCATTGCCCGGGCCACACGCCCGGCCACGTCGTGTTCCACCATCGGGCCGCCCGCCTCGCGATCGTGGGCGACGTGCTGTTCAACGGTTCGATCGGGCGCACGGACTTCCCGCGCGGCAACCATGCGGACCTCATCGATTCGATTCGCGGCAAGCTCTGGCCCCTGGGCGACGAAGTCGCCTTCGTGCCGGGTCACGGGCCGATGTCGACGTTCGGCGAGGAGCGCGCCCACAATCCCTTCGTGGGCGACGACGCCCTGGCCTGAGGGGACGCGCAGTGGCCGGCCCGGCGATCGTGGCCGGCCCTGCGATCATGGCCAGTCCCGCGGTCCGGCGGTAGCATGTGCCGCAGTACGACGGATCCACGCACCGAGCCATGCCCACATGACTGCCTTCAGTTCACGCTGGAATGCCGCCAGCGCGCAGGCGCAGCAGCGGCGCGCCGCAATGCTGGCGCGAATCGACACCCTGGACTCGCTGCTGGATCGAGCGGCGCAGGCCTCGGCCCGCTCGGGACCGCGTTTCGCCAGGAGGAACCAGCTGCTGCCGCGCGAGCGCGTGGCGCTGCTGCTGGATCGGGGTGCGCCGTGGCTGCCGCTGGCCGGACTCGCCGGCTACCTGCGCGACACGCCCGACCCCGAGCGTTCCATCCCCGGCGGCAGCATGATCGCCGGCATCGGCTTCGTCAGTGGCGTGCGCTGCATGGTGGTGGCGAGCGACTCGGGTATCGACGCGGGCGCGCTCATTCCTTCGGGCCTGTACAAGATCCTGCGCGTCCAGGAGATCGCGCTGCAGGAGCGCCTGCCGTTCATCCACCTGGTGGAGAGCGCGGGCGCGAACCTCGCCGACTACAAGGTCGAGACCTTCATCCATGGTGGCAAGCTGTTCCGCAACCTGGCGCGCCTGTCGGCGGCGGGCATCCCGGTGATCACCGTGCAGCACGGTTCAGGTACTGCCGGCGGCGCCTACATGCCCGGGCTCTCGGACATCGTCATCATGATCGAAGGCCGTTCGCGCGCTTTCCTGGCAGGGCCGCCACTGCTCAAGGCCGCCACCGGCGAGGTGGCGACCGAGGAGGAACTCGGCGGGGCGCTGATGCACACCACGGTCTCGGGCCTGGGCGAATACCTCGCGCGTGACGACCGCGAGGCACTGGGGATCGCGCGCCGCGTCGTTGCCGAACTCGACTGGCCGGCGCCGGAGTCGTCTTCGGCGAGGTCGGACGTGGTGGAGCCGCCCTGGCCGGTCGACGAGCTGCTGTCCCTGATGCCGCCGCATCATCGCGAACCCGTCGACATGCGCGAGGTGGCCGTGCGGCTGGTCGATGCGGGCCTCCTGCATGAATTCAAGCCGGGCTACGGGATTGCGACCGTCTGCGCGCAGGGACGCATCCGCGGGCATGCGGTCGGCTTCATCACCAACAATGGCCCGATCGACAATGCCGGTGCGAACAAGGCCGCGCATTTCATCCAGTGGATGTGCCAGATCGGCCAGCCGATCGTGTACCTGCAGAACACCACCGGCTACATGGTGGGCAAGGACGTCGAGCAGGACGGCATGATCAAGCACGGCAGCAAGATGATCCAGGCGGTCACCAGCGCCACCGTGCCGCAGCTCACGATCCAGTGCGGCGCGAGCTTCGGCGCCGGCAACTACGGCATGTGCGGGCTGGGTTTCGCGCCGCGCTTCCTGTTCAGCTGGCCCAGCGCGACGACCGCCGTCATGGGCGGCGAACAGGCCGCCGGCACGATGCGGATCGTCACCGAGGAGGCGCTCAGGCGCAAGGGCCAGGCGCCGGATGCCGCCGCGCTGCAGAAGCAGTACGACGAGATCGTCGCGATATTCGAGAGCCAGCAGGATCCGTTCACCACCAGTGGCCTGCTGCTCGACGACGGGGTGATCGACCCGCGCGATACGCGCCGGAAGATCAGCGAGGTTGCCGGAACGAAGATCATG
>DAIMFM010000034.1:15794-16621 GCA_036724585.1 Burkholderiaceae bacterium
ATGTCCTGGCGTTCTGCCTCGATACGGTCGCCGAGGCCGGGCAGCGCCGCCTGCGGCCGATGCAGTTCAGCGTCGCACGCATGTGACGCGGCGGGCGCAGGGCAGTGTATGCTCTGGCCAGATGGAGACAGAACAGGCCGCTGTGGTCGAGTCGGCTGTTCAACCGGATTCGAGCCGGACAGAACGAGGCCCATGAGAAGAATCCTCATAGCCAATCGCGGCGAAATCGCTCGCCGCGTCATCGCCACGGCACGCCGCATGGGCCTCGAGACGGTCGCCGTTCATTCCGATGTCGACGCCGCCGCGCTGCATGTGCGCGAAGCCACCCAGGCGTTCGCGCTGGGCGGTGACAGCTCGGCCGAAACCTACCTGCGTGTCGACAAGCTGCTTGCCGCCGCCCGTGCCACCGGGGCCGATGCCGTGCATCCCGGCTACGGCTTCCTGAGCGAGGACGCGGGCTTTGCGCAGGCCGTGCAGGACGCGGGGCTCGCCTGGATCGGCCCGCCGCCGGCTGCGATCCGGGCGCTGGGCAACAAGGCCGCAGCCAAGTCCCTGGCCCTCGACCAGGGGGTTCCGTGCCTGCCGGGATACGCGGGTCCCGACCAGGGCGCGGAGCGATTCGCCATTGAGGCGGACCGGATCGGCTATCCGGTCATGGTCAAGGCCGTCGCCGGCGGTGGCGGGCGCGGCATGCGCCTGGTCACCGAACCGGGCCAGTTGGCAGCGGCGCTCGCCAGCGCCCGTTCGGAGGCACTGGCCGGCTTCGGCAACGGCGATCTCCTGCTCGAGCGGGCGGTCATGCAGCCCCGCCACGTCGAGCTGCAGGT
>DAIMFM010000035.1:0-4876 GCA_036724585.1 Burkholderiaceae bacterium
AACGCGCGGGCCCTCGCCGACACTTGCAAGGGCTGAGCCGCAACCCCGGCCCGCCAGGCCCGGTGGCCGGGCTCAGGCGCTGCGCCGGCCCCGCCCCCACTTCCCCGGCCCGTCCCCGCGCTCGGCGCGGACCCGGGCATGGCGCGCGGCCTTCGGGTCGGTCGTGATCGGCCCGAGGAGTTCGATGCGATCACCGTCGTGGATCGGCATGCGCGGTCGTGCCGGCTTGCCGTACACCGCGACGCGCCAGTGCCCCGCTGCCACCCGGGCGGCGATGTCGGCGAGCCGCGGACTCGCGAGCAAGGCGTCGATATCGGGTGCGCCGTCGTGGTCCACCGTGCGCACCCGCAGGCCGGGCGCTGCCACCCCTGCCACGCCGAACGCGGGCTCGCCGGGAATGCCCCCGGCATGCTCGTCATCCACCCAGCACAGCGTGACCCGCATCAGGCCGCGCCCTGGTGGTGGATGGCCGCGGCGCGCTTGACGAAGGCATCGACGAAGGTCGAGGCGATCTGGCCGAACACGGGTGCCAGCGCACGCCCGAGCAGGCCGCCGGCGATCTCGTAGTCGATGGTGAACTCGACCTTGCACGCCTGCGGCGAGAGCTCATGGAACTGCCAGCGGCCGTGCAGGCGGCGGAACGGGCCGTTGACGAGTTCCATCTCGATCGAAGTGGGCCGCACGTGGGTATTGCGGGTCGTGAACGACTGCCGGATTCCCTTGAACCGGATGCCGATGGTCGCGACCATGCCGCCCTCGACCCGCTCGACCTCGGTCGAGGGGCACCATGGCAGGAAGCTCGGATAGTCCTCCACGCGTTCGACGAGATCGAACATCTCGGTTGCCGGGTACGGCAGCAGGACGGATTTGGTCAGTGACGGCACGGACGAAGTCGCTTGGGGCCGGATGGCCGGGTGGCGGGGGCTCGGCTGGTAGAATCCTGCCAGCGATTGTAGACATGAGCATCGTCCAGAACAAAAAGGCCTTCCACGACTACTCGATCGAAGAACGGTTCGAAGCCGGTCTTGCGCTCGAGGGTTGGGAGGTCAAGGCAATCCGCGCCGGCCGCGTGCAGATCAAGGAAGCCTTCATCGTCCTGCGCAACGGCGAGCTCTTCCTCATCGGCTGCCACATCACCGCGCTGCCGGAAGCATCCACCCATGTGCAGCCCAACCCCACGCGCACGCGCAAGCTGCTGATGCACGCCCAGCAGATCGACAAGCTCGTCGGCAAGGTCGAGCGCGCCGGCTACACCCTCGTTCCCCTCGACCTCCACTACACCCGGGGCAGGATCAAGCTCGAGCTCGGCCTCGCCAAGGGCAAGCGCCAGTACGACAAGCGGGCCACCGAGAAGGAACGCGAATGGGCGCGCGAGAAGGAGCGGCTGCACAAGACCGTCACCCGCCGCTGAGCCGACGGCCTTTCGCCGAGCCGCCGGCCTTCGGTACCGCCGGACCGCCGCCCCTCAGCTGCCGGCCGGCGTGACGACGAGGCGATTGCCGACCACGCCCCGGATCACATGGGGACCGGGACGTCCGCCCGGGCCGGCGGGCTCGGCCAGTTCGACCTGCCAGGCCGCCCCCCGGTAGCGCGCGATGGTTCGATGCGGCTCGTCCCAGTGCTCGATCTGGACGCGCGCACCCACGTCGAGCACCATGTCGGCACCCGCCTCGATACGGCCGGCCCGCGACCGGCGGTTGCGCCAGAGGAAGGCCCAGCCCGCCACCGAGAGGGCCGAGGTGGCCAGCAGCTGCAGGCCGAACGACCCGCCGGCCAGCGCAACGCCGCCGCCGGCGACGCAGCCCAGCGCGAGCACCAGCAGGTAGAAGGTCCCGGTGAGCATCTCGATGATGCCCAGGACCAGTGCCGCCAACCACCATGCCTCGTGGATCTGCATAGAGCCTCCGCCGCGAATCCTATCACCGGCGCGCGCCGCCCCGCCCATGCTTGCGGGGCGGCCCTGAAGCCCGTTCGCAGCATTGCCGCGGCCGCGAAAAACCGGCTAGCATCTGCCCACGCCGGACCCCCGGCCGCATGGCTGCTCGAGCCCGTCAGCCTTATCGAGGAGAACCTGAGATGAAGAAGACCCTGTTGAGCTTCGCGCTTGCAGCGGCCATGGCCCCGTTCGCCATGCCGGCCGGCGCCCAGACCGTGGTCAGGATCGGGCACGTCGCCCCGTTGACCGGGGCGATCGCCCACCTCGGCAAGGACAACGAGAACGGCGCCCGCATGGCGATCGAGGAGCTCAATGCCAAGAAGCTCAAGATCGGCGGCAAGGAGGTCCGGTTCGAACTGCTTTCCGAGGACGACGCCGCGGATCCCAAGCAAGGCACCGCGGCCGCACAGAAGCTGGTCGATGCGGAGGTCGCCGGCGTCATCGGGCACCTCAACTCCGGCACGACCATCCCCGCCTCGCGCATCTACTACGATGCCGGCATCCCGCAGATCTCGCCGTCGGCGACCAATCCGAAGTACACCAGGCAGGGCTACGACACCGCGTTCCGGGTCGTCGCCAATGACGGCCAGCTCGGGGGCACCCTCGGCCGCTACGCGGTCAACGAGCTCAAGGTCAAGTCGATCGCGGTGATCGACGACCGTACCGCCTACGGCCAGGGCGTCGCCGACGAGTTCGCGAAGGCCGCCAAGGCCGCCGGCGCGACCATCGTGGGCCGGGAGTTCACCACCGACAAGGCCACCGACTTCAACGCCATCCTGACCTCGCTCAAGGGCAAGAACCCGGAGCTGGTCTTCTTCGGTGGCATGGACGCGGTGGCCGGCCCGATGCTGCGCCAGCTCAAGCAGCTCGGGATGTCGGTCAAGTTCATGGGCGGCGACGGCATCTGCTCGCCCAAGCTCGCCGAGCTGGGCGGCGACGCCATTGCCGACGGCCAGGTCGTCTGCGCGGAGGCCGGCGGCGTGACGCAGGAACACATCGCCGCCATGGATGCCTGGAAGAAGCGCTTCCAGGAGCGCTTCAAGGCCGACGTCCAGATCTACGCGCCCTACGTCTATGACGCGACCATGACCATGGTGGCGGCCATGCAGAAGGCGGACTCGACCGACCCGAAGAAGTACCTGCCCGAGCTGAAGAAGATTTCCTACGACGGCGTGACCGGCCTGATCAGCTTCGACGAGTACGGCGACATCAACGATGGCGCCCTGACGCTCTATACCTACAAGGGCGGCAAGCGCGAGCAGATGATGGTCGTGAAATAGGCCATGCGCCGGCCCGGCGAGCGCCGGGCCGGACTGGCCGGATCAGCGCCCGCCCCGGTGCGTCGCCAGGCGTTGCCAGGTATCGACCACCGTGTCCGGGTTCAGGGAGATCGACGCGATCCCCTGGTCCATCAGCCACTCGGCCAGGTCCGGGTGATCCGAAGGCCCCTGGCCGCAGATGCCGACGTACTTGCCCGCCTCGCGGCAGGCGCCGATCGCCCGGGCGAGCAGCTGCATGACCGCCGGGTCGCGTTCGTCGAAGCCTTCGGCGACCAGGCCGGAATCGCGATCCAGGCCCAGCGTCAGCTGGGTCAGGTCGTTCGAGCCGATCGAGAAGCCGTCGAAATGCTCGAGGAACTGTTCGGCCAGCAGGGCGTTGGACGGCAGCTCGCACATCATGATCACCCGCAGGCCGCCCTCGCCGTTGGCGTTGGCTCCGCTGCCGCGCGCCAGGCCATGGCGTCGCAGCAGCTCGATCACCCCGGCGGCTTCCCGCACGGTGCGAACGAAGGGAATCATCAGTTCGACATTGGTCAGCCCCATCTCTTCGCGGACCTTCTTCATCGCCCGGCATTCCAGCTCGAAGCACTCGGCGAAGTCCCCGGCGAGATAGCGCGCCGCGCCCCGGAAGCCGAGCATCGGGTTCTCTTCCTCCGGCTCGTAGCGCGATCCACCGATCAGCTTGCGGTACTCGTTGGACTTGAAGTCCGAGAGCCGGACGATGACGGGCTTGGGCCAGAACGACGCGGCGATCGTCGCCACGCCTTCGGCCAGGCGGTCCACATAGAAGCTGCGTGGCGTCGCATGCCCGCGGGCCACGCTCTCCACCGCCTTCTTGAGCTCGGCGTCGACGTTGGGGTATTCGAGGATCGCCTTCGGGTGGATGCCGATGTTGTTGTTGATGATGAACTCGAGCCGGGCCAGGCCCACGCCGGCATTGGGCAGCTGCGCGAAGTCGAACGCCAGCTGCGGGTTGCCCACGTTCATCATCACCTTGACGGGCACTTCGGGCATGTCGCCGAGCCGCGTCTCCGTGACCTCGGTCTCGAGGAGGCCGTCGTAGACATTGCCCGTATCGCCCTCCGCGCAGGAGACGGTGACCAGCGCGCCGTCCGAGAGCACCTCGGTGGCCTGGCCGCATCCGACGACCGCCGGGATGCCCAGCTCGCGCGCGATGATGGCGGCATGGCAGGTGCGGCCGCCCCGGTTGGTGACGATCGCCGAGGCGAGCTTCATGACCGGCTCCCAGTTGGGATCGGTCATGTCGGTGACCAGCACGTCGCCCGCCTGGACCCGCTGCATCTCGGAGGCGTCGGCCACGACCCGGACCGGGCCTGCGCCGACCTTCTGGCCGATCGCCCGGCCGCTGACCAGGATCTCGGAACTGCCCTTGAGACGGAAGCGCTGCTGGACGCCCTCGGTGCCCTGCGACTTCACGGTCTCGGGCCGGGCCTGGAGGATGTAGAGCTTGCCGTCGACGCCGTCCTTGCCCCATTCGATATCCATCGGGCGCTTGTAGTGGCGCTCGATGATGAGGGCGTAGCGCGCGAGCTCGATGACCTCGTCGTCCGACAGCGAGTAGCGGCCGCGTTCGGCGGCGCTGGTGGCGACCGTGCGCACCGTGCGCCCGACGCTGCTGTCGGTCGCCGCCTCGGTACCC